>QNBN01000158.1 GCA_003645695.1 Spirochaetota bacterium
ACCTCTTCTCATAATAACAAGCCTGTCAGCGACCGAAAAAACATCATACATCTGATGGCTGATAATAATTATACCAATTCCCTGTGACTTTAAAAGATTTACCAGATTCAACACCTTTTTTTGCTCGGCTATCCCCAGTGCTGCTGTGGGCTCATCCATTATTAGAAACTTTGCATTCCAGTATATGGATCTTGAAATAGCTACAGCCTGCCTCTGTCCTCCAGAGAGCATTCTTATCCTATTTTTCAACGATGGTATTTCTATATCAAGCCTCTTTAAAACCTTTTGAGATTCCTTCATCATGTAATCATGATCAAGAACATTAATAAAACCAAGTACCTTTTTTAATTTCTCCCTGCCTAAGAATATATTGGCATATACATTTAGATTTTCAGCAAGAGCCAGATCCTGATATATTGTCTCAATCCCCATTGATAGGGCATCCATTGGATTCTCAATATGGACCTCTTTCCCCTGAAAAAATATATTACCTTCGTCAGGTTTATAGACCCCTGATATCATTTTTATAAGGGTCGATTTACCTGCTCCATTATCACCCAAAAGGCCAACAACTTCACCCTCATTGACTCCAAAACTTACATTATTTACAGCTACCAACCCTCCAAATCTCTTTGTAAGGTTTTTTACTTCTAAAATATAACCCATTTCTCAATCTCCTTTATGAATTAATTCAGGAAAGAATTGATCTATTAATACAGCAAAAATTAGAATAACACCAACGGCTATGTATTTATCAAAAGTCGACATTCCTTTAATTCTTAAACCTGTTTCAAGGACAGCAAGAATGAGGCACCCTAATATAGTTCCTCCCACCGTGCCTTTACCACCATAGAGACTTGCTCCACCTATTACCACAGCAACGATTGAATCAAGTAGAAAACCAGCTCCTGCATCGGCCTTCCCTGTGACATATTTAAGCATATATATAACGCCAGCACTACTTGCAAAAAATGACGAAATAACATATATCAATGTTAAATGTCTTTTTACATTAATACCAGCTCTTAAAGCAGCATCAACATTGCCTCCGATTGCATAGGTATGCTGACCGAACTTAGTGCGCTTCAAAATAAAAGCAAATATCAAAATCAATATAAAGGTAAATACAACAACATTTGGTATTATTTCAAGAAGAGTTTCTCCTCTTATTCTCTCCGGTTTATTGAAAAATGAAATAACTTTTCCGGGTACAATATAGATAAAATATCCATTCCCAATATCATTTGCAAGATATGGCAGATTCTTTGCCGGTACACCCTGAATAAGTAGCTCTGAAACTCCATGAGTAATAGCAAGCATTGAAAACGTTGCTATAAAAGGAGGCACTTTCCATCGTGCTACAAGTATACCATTAATATAGCCCGGAATGAGTCCAATCATTAGGGTTAGAATTATTCCAAATATTATGCTCAGAGCCGGTGTTAACCCGCTGTTTGTAAGAGCTACTATGATTTTAGCAGAAACAATGCTCGCAAATCCCATTACAAAACCAACGGAAAGATCAATGCCACCGGTTATAATTACAAAAGTTTCTGCTGTACCCAAAAGAAAAATTGCCGTTCCGAAGAAAAAAACTATCTGTATACCACGTAAGGTTAGAAATCCGCGCGCAAGGAAAGAAAAAATTATAGTTTCCACTACAAGGAAAATTACCGCCCAGTACCTTCCCAAAAAAACCAGAAACTTTCTGTCAAACTTATCATTAATTTTATCTGCAGAATATTCCTGCATTACATAGCTCCAATAAATGTTTTTTATTTAGACATATCTAAAATAAATCAGGAAACAGTTGATCAATAATTACTGCAATTATAAGTATAAATCCTACAGCAATAAAGCGATAGAAGGGTTCAATACCCGAAATCTGCAATCCATTCTCCAGCAATTTAAGAAGAATTACACCAAGGATTGATCCAATAATACTACCTTTACCCCCCATTAGACTAGCCCCGCCAATAACGACCGCTGCGATTGCATAAAGCTCATACATTGCGTTATATGGCGTGAAATTCCCTATCCCTGTTTGAAACACATTAAACACTCCTGCAAGACCGGCTAAAAAAGAAGAAAGTGTATATATAAGGATTAAATGCTTCTTTACATTTATCCCTGACCTTACCGCCGCATCCATACTCCCACCTATAGCATAGGTGTGAAGACCGAATTTTGTATTTTTTAATAAATGCCATAAAAGGAAAAGTACAATCACAGAGAAAAATATCGAAAGTGGAAATATCCTTACAAGCTCTCTTATTTCCTCATCGGCAATCCCAGGTGGTTTATGAAAAAAGCTCATAACTTTATGGGGAAGAATATAGATAAAAAATCCATTTCCTATTCTTACAAGTGATGGTGGAAGAGATGCTATAGGAAATCCCTGGCATATCTTCAAGGTTATTCCGTTAGTGATTCCCCACATTCCAAGCGTTGCAATAAAAGGTGGAACATTGTACCTCGCAATTAGTATTCCATTTATCAATCCAGGAAGAAGCGAAACAGCTAACCCCACAATGGTTCCAACCAGTATGCTTAGGGGTTCTGTCCCTCCTCCTTGATAAATCACCTGCATAACTTTGGCGGATAGAACCGACGAGAGCCCCATTATAAAACCCACCGAAAGATCTATACCTCCGGTTATTATAACAAAGGTCTCCGCAGCAGCTAAAAGGAGGAAAACAGTAGAAAGATGAATAATGTACTGGAAGTTGTTAAGGCTTAAAAATCCCTTACCTGTAAAGCTGAAAATAATTGTAAGAATTGCTATAAATATAATTGACCAATTTTTGGCAACTATCTCAATTTTCTTTGAAAAACCACTTCTCTCTATAGTAGCTGCATTAGCTGAAATCAAACCCATCTCCTTACCAATATTTTGAGTTTTATGATTTATAATATAATTCATGAAACGTCATATTTAACTCTTTAAATTGAGTAAGCATTTGATAATCTAGTACATTAATTGCCCAATATTCATTTTAAGCATAAAAAATTTCAGTGATTAAACTTTTTGGTTTAACATTCCTTACAAAATTAAGGGCAAGCCTATATAGACCTGCCCTCCTTGAAAATTACATAACATTTTTACTTTTTGTAAATATATTTCTGCATATCAGGATCGTTCACATTGTCCTTGGTGAAAAATACAAATCCAGGAATAACTTTTTTGGGAACTTCGGCTCCTTCTTTGAAGTATTTGTATCCCCATTCAACCGCAAGAGATCCAATTTCTGCAGGTTTTTGAGCAAGAACAAGATCCACCTTGCCCTCTTTTAATGCATTAATAAGATCCTGTGTAGCATCCCACGATGCAATTTTAACAGCGCCGGTGAGCCCAGCCTGTACTACCGCCTGATATGCACCCTGTGCACTGTAGAGATTCGTTCCAAAAATACCAACTATATCTGGATGTGCCTGAAGCGCCGCAAGGGTCTGTTCCTGAGCTTTCTGCTGAACATCAAGGTTATAATCCACACCTACAACCTCCATATTGGGATACTCTGCAATTCCCTCTTTAAAGCCCTTTACTCTGCCCATAACGGAAGAAACATCGGGGTTTGTTGTATTGATGTAAACTTTGCCTTTATAATTAAGCATTTTAGCAAGATGCTCTGCAACTTTCTTCCCGCCCAGCTCATTATCGGTTCCTATATAAGAAAGAGGAAATGAATAATCGCTCGGCTTCGAATAATCTCCATCACCAAGGAAGGTATCAACAGTAATAATTTCTATACCCTGATCATACAGCTTTTTCAATGGTGCAATAAGAGCGTCAACAGAGGTTGGTGCAATCATTACTAAGTCTATATTCCCCCTGGCTGCAGCAGATTCAAGGATTGGTACCTGGTATTCAGGACCCCAGGCCTTTGGGAATTCAGCAACGATCAAATTTACTCCAAGCTCTTTTGCCTTCGCCTTTGCCCCGCGCTCCATAGTGTAGTAAAATGGATCAGAAACACCTGGTACAAAAAGAAAGTTAAGCTCTTTTTTAGCCTTTACCTCTTCTTTTTGGCCAGCAGCAAATAAAGGAATACTAATCGAAAGAACGAGCATCAATGCCACCAGAATTAACAAAAACTTCTTCATAAAACCCTCCTAAAATATAGAATTTGGGAGTTTAACTCCCAATGTTATTAAAGCATATTTTATACCTATAATTGCAATATACTAAAATTTTTCACAATTTTAATTATGTTTAAGACAACAATTTATTAGAACACGCCTTTATTAATCAAGTATATAGTTTTATAATAGCATCTAATCTGCATATGTGTATACCAAAATAACCACTTTTTGCTACCTTTACTATACATAAAAAGAAAATTCTAAAGAAAAAACTTTTAAACCCCATTCTTTCTATAGTAAGATATATTTACTATCATCCCTAAATATTTACGGTAATATATATTAAAGGTCGAAGTAGGCTACCTATAATTGAGCCTTATAAACTTCGACCTTTTATAATCATATACTAATCTTAATGTTTTCAGAAACCAGGTTTACATATTATTTCGTGAATTTTTGTTTCAAAAAAGTTTGATGCATGCTGAGGGGTAATTATTAAAGATGTATCAAGCCCATTTTTAGTACCCCCTATTGAAATGATTCTTTCTCCGTACGGGATTAGACCTGCATCAAGTGCCATAACAGCTATTTCTACAGCAACCTTTGTGCCCTGTCCAAACAATCTTAGGGCATTTGCAATAAGTTCGCTTGGATACATTCCACCAGCTTTAGATATAATAGCTTTCTCCACCCCTCTAAATAGATGGGTACCAGTGAAAATTTTAATTCCATTCTCCAATAGCTTTTTCTTATTTTCTTCTTTCAATTCATGAATCCCGGGTTCTTTAAATCCTACACACCTTGTTACACACACAACATTTTTTATTCCAGACCCAATAAATAACAACGCTGATTCCCCACTGTTCGACGAAACAACGACATTGTCAATGTCATCTTTTTTTGCTCTTTCAACAGATAAATCCACCACTTTTTTTGTATTTTCTGGACCTTCATTTTTAAATAGATACATACCCATCCTCCTGTAAATAAAGTATTAATGTACCATAAGTTTTTGCTTAAATTTTAAATATTATACCAACCAATGTTAATATAATATTTAAAATATTATAAATGCAAATTAAACATTGCAATTTAATAACAACAGATCCCATTAAAAACTTAAGTTTTACTTTATACCATTTTTTAAATATATTAATTTGAAATCTCAACTACGATTAGTGTTTAATAGCTAATTTAAAAGGAGAATCTATCCTATGAACCCCTATGACATTCTCAAAGAACGAGGATTTGTATACCAGGTAACAGATGAAGAGGGTATAAGAAAATTATTTAATAAAAAGAGGGTTACAGCGTATATCGGTTTTGATCCTACAGCTGATTCTTTACACGCAGGTAGTCTGGTTCCTATTATGGCGCTTGCCCATATTCAAAGAGCAGGTCATAGACCGATTGCCCTTGTTGGTGGTGGAACAGGCATGGTAGGAGACCCTTCGGGTAAGACAGAAACAAGGAAACTTCTAAGTATTGAAGAAATTAGAAAAAATGCAGAATCTATTAAAAATCAATTGTCGAGATACATCTCTTTTGATGATAATAATGCACTTCTCTTAAATAATGCAGACTGGCTAATTGAACTTAGGTACATAGATTTCTTACGCGACATTGGAAAGCATTTTTCGGTTAATAAAATGCTTACTGCCGAATCTATAAAACAGAGGCTAGAAAAAGGTTTAACATTTATTGAGTTCAACTACATGGTTTTGCAGGCCTACGATTTTTATATTTTAAACAGAGATTATGATTGTGATGTACAGATGGGAGGCCAGGATCAGTGGGGCAATATTGTCGCTGGAATAGATCTTATAAGAAGAATGACATCAAAAGAGGCCTATGGTATAACATTCCCATTAATTACAGATTCAAACGGTCAGAAGTTTGGAAAATCTGTTAAAGGAGCTATATGGCTCGATTCGACTAAAACATCACCATATGAGTACTACCAGTTTTTCAGAAATACAATGGATGACGATGTTGAAAGATACCTTGGTTATTTTACATTTCTCCCAATGGATGAGGTGAAATACCTCGGCTCATTGAAGCCTCCCCTATTAAACAGAGCCAAAGAAATACTTGCATATGAAGCAACCAGAATTACCCACGGAATTGAAGAAGCAAAAAAAGCCTACCTTGCTTCTATTGAAAAGTTCGGAGAATCAGATCCTGAAAAAAAGGCAAAAACATCCTCCAGAATACTTGAAATCAAGGGAGAAGAGGTTGAACATCCTGCAGTTAAGATTAATAAGAATGATATTAAAGATGGTTTGTCGGTTGTAGATGCCTTTGTTATTTCAGGGCTGGTTAAAAGTAAAAGTGAAGCTCGCAGGCTAATTAAACAGGGTGGTGCATACATCGAAGAAAAAAGGGTAAACAGTGAAAATGATATTTTGACAATAGGTGATTTCAAAAAAGGTGAGCTAAATCTCCGAGCCGGAAAAAAGAGGTATATGAAACTGATAATTGAATAAAATATGGCTATAAAAATCTAAAAGAGTCCCAATAATATATATAATATATGGAGCCCTCTTTATTTTATAAAAACGATTCTATGCTAATAATTCCTCAAGAATTACCTGGATTTCAGTTACTATCGGCAATAGGTCATAATAATAATTCCCAGCAAAACAGATTATTCAAATTAGATTTATCACTTTTTTGCAATATCGCAATTTTAAGCTTTTACTCTGTAAAGACCAGCTTTTCAACATCATTCATGGTTTTAACGAGGTGAAACTGAATACCCTTTTTGATATAATCAGGGATCTCATTTAAATCCTTCTGGTTTTCTTTTGGAAGAAT
>QNBN01000159.1 GCA_003645695.1 Spirochaetota bacterium
AAAAAAGGTTGCTCATGTAATCATACAGGAAAAGTGTACAAAATGTGGAATATGTTACAGTGTTTGTCCCTTTGACGCCATTAAAAAGGTTTAATCTGTTAATGGCGGTTCTTTAATACTATTAATTTTTGATTTATAGAAACTTGGGTTAAAGGTAAAAAATTGTTTGGAATTCTTTAGATGTGTTATCAATTAAAGAGACATTTCAGTTTGAAAAGTTAGATATGGCAATGAAGAGAATTTTGAAAATATATAACACTTAAGAATTGAAGATTTTTGATTTTTGAATGCATATAACTCATTTGAAGGGTAGGGATATGTCGCAGGAAGGAATTGTAAGAGAGATTGAAGTGGAGATAGATGGTATAAAAACGAAAGTTCAAGCTGGATCAACAGTGTTAGAAGCAGCCCGGAAGTTAGGTATCGATATTCCAACCCTCTGCTATCATGAACCATTGGAGCCTTTTGGCTCTTGTAGAATGTGTATTGCAGAAATGTCAGTGGGAAGTGGTGAATCGAAAAAAACGTGGATAAGTACCACATGTACAACCCCTGTACAGGATGGGCTTATTGTGAAAACTGATACTCCAAAAATAAAAAAAGAGAGAAAGCTCATTCTGGAGCTCCATATGTCCCGTGCACCGGAGTCCCCTAAAATCAATGAACTGGCAAAAAGATATGGAATTGAAAAATCGCGTTTTGTTACACTTGATAAAGGAGAATCCAACTGTATTCTGTGTGGATTATGTGTGAGGGTTTGTGATGAAATAATTCTTGCTCATGCTATTGGGATGGCGTACAGGGGTATACACAAAAAGGTTCTTACTCCTTTTGAGATTGCAAAGGAAAAGTGTATTGGGTGCGGTGCCTGCGCATATGTATGTCCTACAGACGCAATTAAGATTATAGAAGAAAAACCAATTTTAAGAATAGAAAATTGGGATGTTGAACATGAAATGACCTATTGCAAGGAATGTGGGAAACCAATTGGCCCCAAGGTATATATAGATATTCTCAAGGAAAAAGTTATTGTTCAGGAAGAACTGTATGATTTGTGTCCTGACTGCAGAAGGAAGTTATACAAATCGGCCTTATTTTAAATAAAAGTGTAGTGTTTTAGATTGGTTTAACAAATAGGGAAAAGTTTCAGAGAGCATAATGATTAGTTAAGATAAAATCATAACTAATTAAAATATTTTGAAAGGAGTACTGAAATGTCCAAGATAATTGCTACAGCAGCAATTAGAGGTGCTTATAAACTTGTAAATCAGGCTGAAGAAAAACTTAATAAATTCATCGAAGAAAAGGGAGAAAAGCAGGAGATAGGATTCCCGAACACTGCCTATTACCTTCCATTTATTCTTGCACTCTTCGGAATGGAGGTTGAAAATTTAGCGGGTGCTAAAATAGCATTAAATAAGGCAAAAAAGCTCCTTCCTCCAATCCCTGATAAGGAACTTTGGTTACCATATCTGGGAGATACTTTAAATGCTGGAATTGCGGCTCTTGCTGCAGAAGAGATAATAGAAGCTTTAAGGTATCTTGAAGGAACAGAACCAAAGGGGATATGGTTGGGTTTTACAGATGATGCAACCCTTCGTATGCAAGGTATAAAGCTTGTAGACGGAAGAATGCCTGGATTTGCAGCCTGTGTTGGAGCGCTTCCGACAAATGAGCAGGCGGTTGAGCTAGCCCGTTCACTTCAGGAAAAGAGCATCCTTGTATTTATGGCAGCTTCAAGTGGCGGTAAAAGTATGGCAGAACAACTTGCGGAGGAAGGTGTGGAGATGAACTGGGATACCTATCTTGTTCCTTATGGCAAAGAGATAACTTCAGCCGTATATGCATTGAATTTTGCTGTAAGAGCAGCTTTAACCTTTGGTGGTATACGCCCCAAAGGTGAGGAAAATGCCGTTGAAATAGGAAGGCAGATTCTTCTATACAATAAAGAAAGAGTCTTTGCCTTTGTTCTTGCTCTCGGAGCAGATCCAGAGGTTGATAAAGAGCAGGTTATAACTGATGAAAAATATGCCACCGCTGCAGGAGCGATAAACTTTGGTTTTCCTGTTATTTCAGATGTGAACTTACCACAGATTCTTCCAACAGGAATTTGCACCTATGAGCATGTAGTTTCAAATATTCCATTTGAGAAATTAGTATCAAAAGCTGTGGAAACAAGGGGGCTTGAAATAAAGGTTACTGAGGTTCCAATACCTGTACCCTATGGTGCAGGCTTTGAGGGCGAAAGGGTTCGTAAGGAGCAGATGCATGTTGAATTCGGTGGGAAGCGAAGTACAGCATTTGAATTTCTCCGAGGATATCCAATGGATCAGTTAGAAGATGGTAAGATAGAACTTATAGGTCCTGATGCAGATTCAGTAGAAGAGGGTGCAGCCATGGACCTTGGTATAATCGTGAAGGTTGCGGGGAGAAACTTCAGTGAGGATTTTGAGAGTGTACTCGAAAGAAGAATCCATGAGTTTATATCATGCTGTAATGGAATATTCCACATGGGACAACGAGCTATAGTGTGGATAAGGATAAGTAAAGAGGCATTTGCAAAAGGCTTTAGGATCAAAGACTTTGGAAGGCTTCTTATAGCTAAGTTTCACGATGAGTTCTCAAAAATAATTGATAAAGTAGAAGTAACACTTATTACAGATCCTGAGAAGATTAAAGAACCACTTCAGGAGGCAAAGAGGGTTTACTATGAGCGTGATGAAAGAATAGGTGGAATGACCGATGAGGATGTCGATACATTCTACAGCTGTATTCTCTGTCAGTCCTATGCACCCGATCATGTTTGTATTGTTACTCCCGAGCGATTAGGTTTGTGCGGAGCATACACCTGGCTTGATTGTAAAGCATCGTATCAACTTAATCCTCATGGACCAAATCAGCCAGTATCAAAAGGAAAATGTCTGGATCCAGTTAAAGGCATGTGGGAAGGGGTTAATGAGTACCTGAAGGTTAATTCTCACGGAAATTTGGAAAGATTCAATGCGTATTCAATGATAGAAGATCCAATGACCTCCTGTGGTTGTTTTGAATGTATTGTTGCTGTAATTCCTGAAACAAACGGTGTTATGATTGTAAACCGTGAATATACTGGTATGACTCCAATAGGTATGCCCTTCAGCACAATGGCCGGAATAGTCGGTGGTGGAGTACAAACACCTGGATTTATTGGAATTGGAAAAATCTACATTACCAGTAGAAAGTTTATCTCAGCTGATGGAGGTATAGAACGGGTTGTATGGATGCCTTCCGAACTTAAAGAGGAGATATATGATAGATTAAAAAAAAGGTTGGAAGAAATTGGGAAACCTGAATTGATGAATATGATTGCTACTGAAGCTAATGCTGTTACTTCAGAAGAGTTAGTGAAATTCCTTAAAGAAAAGAACCATCCTGCATTAAGTATGGAACCTATGATGTAGAGTAAGTGTATCGTATCCTTAAAAATAAGAAGTATTTACATATTTTGTAGGTTGAGAACATTTATATAAAATTTGTTAATAAACGTGGTTGTTAAAAATAAAATAAGGGTCATGAGTCTTATTCTGTAGAGGGGGCAGTTTATTTATTACTTAATGCAACAAAATAACAGGATTTACGCTAGGTACCGGGACGGCAGTTAAAAATATGATGTATATAATTATAATGTTATTTTTTGTAAAATAAGAGAGAAAACATATTAATAAGGAGGCAGATATATATATGGCTTTAACAGGATTGCAGATCTATAAACTATTACCAAGAACAAACTGTGGGGATTGCAATTTTCCAACATGCATGGCATTTGCAATGGCTGTGGCAACAAAAAGGGTAGCCTTGGACCAGTGCCCCCATGTAAGTGATGAAGCAAGATCCGCTCTGGCTGAGGCATCAGAGCCACCAATGAAGCTTGTTTCTATCGGTACAGGGGACAAAAAGATCGATATTGGCCAGGAAACCGTCCTATTCCGCCATGAGGAGAGATTCCAGCATGAAGCAGGTGTGGCTGTTCTTTTTGAAGATAATCTCTCTGATGCTGAATTGGAGAAAAAAGTAGAAGAGATAAAAAAATTGAAGTTTTTGAGAGTTGGGGAAGAAATAGGAGTCAATTTGGTTGCTCTCAAACATAATATCGCTGATGCTGAAACTTACGCGTCTATATCTAAAAAGTTATCAGAAAGTACGGATTTGCCTCTAATATTGATGAGTGACGATCCTTCAGTAATAGAAGCATCATTAAAGGCAATAGGGGATGAAAAACCGCTAATTTATGCTGCAAATAAAAGTAATTTCGAAAAGATGGCTAATATGGCAAAACAATTTGGATGTCCTCTGTCTGTTTACAGTGAAAAACTTGAAGAATTGGCCGATCTCACACAGGATATTAAAAAGCTCGGTGTTGATAATCTTGTAATTGATCCGGGTGTAAGGCAAGCTCCACATATTATAGATCAGCTCACACGTTTGCGCAGGCTTGCTGTACAAAAGGTTTTTAGGCCCCTTGGATATCCAGTGATCATGTTTGTGGATGAGGAGGAACCATATCAGGAAACAATACAGGCAACTCAGTGCATGTGCAAATATGCTAATTTAATAGTAATGAGAGGCACAAACCCATGGCAACTGCTTCCACTGCTTACAGTACGTCAGAATATATACACCGACCCTCAGGTGCCGAATGCAATCGAAGATAAGCTATATGAGATAGGAACAGTTACACCGGATTCTCCGGTTCTTGTTACAACAAACTTCTCCCTAACTTATTTTACTGTTGAATCAGAGGTGGAAAATAGTAAAATTCCGAGTTATATATCGGTAGTTGAAACGGAAGGGATGGGAGTTTTAAATGCATATGCAGGTGATAAATGGTCTGCCGAAAAGATAGCAAAGTTCCTTGAGAAGCAGAAAGTCAGAGAAAAAGTTAATCATAATACTATTATTATTCCTGGCCTTGTTGCTGTATTCAGGGCGGAACTTATTGATGAATATGAATGGAATGTAATCGTTGGACCTGAAGAAGCAGCCAGAATCCCGAGTTTTTTAAGGAATGAGTGGAAACCAGGTGTATCCAAATGAAAAAAGAAAAGCTTAAGGTGACATTTCTTCCCTATAAAGAAATTATTGAGGTGGAAAAAGGAGTAACTGTTTTTGAAGCAGCCGCCAGAGCAGGCATATATGTTAACTCGATCTGTGGTGGCGATGGTATTTGTGGTAAATGCAAAGTTATTATAAAAGAGGGAGAGGTGGTAAGTCATCCAACAACACTGCTTAAAAGAGAAGAAATTAAAAAGGGATATGTACTAGCATGTCAGACTGAAGTAGAAAATGATACAGTTGTAGAAATCCCACCGGAGTCAAGTGCTAAAGAGAAAATACTTATTGATAAGGATGCTCAGCGATTTAGAGCACTCTATGCACCTATGAAGGGCCAGGTGAGTTTTAGGTATGAACCACTCGTTCGAAAGCTGTTTCTAGATCTTCCAAAACCCTCACTGTACGATAATGTGGGTGATCATGTACGACTGTACAGAAGTATAAGGCGTAAGATCAAGGCTTACAGTATGCAAACAGGCCTTAAAGTTATCAGAATGTTGCCCTACATAGTAAGAAAAGCCGATTGGAAGGTTACTGCAACTATGGGTCGACGTGGAAAAACAATTGAAATCATACAGGTTGAAGAGGGAGATACAACTGATCATAACTATGCTGTAGCTGTAGATATAGGTACTTCAACCGTAGTTATGCATCTTTTGAATTTAAATACCTACGAAACTATGGATGCAGAGGCAACATATAATTCCCAGAGAATGTATGGAGATGAGGTAACCAGAAGAATAATATATGCAGAACAAAATGGGGTAGATAAACTACGCGAAATTATAGTGGGAGATATAAACAATCTTATAAATATTTTGATTTCCAGGAACAATATTAGGCTCAATGATATACTTGCCGTTATGTGTGCTGGTAATACAGCAATGATACATTTTCTTCTTGAACTTAACCCTTCTTACCTTAGAAAGGAACCCTATATTCCTGTGTGTACATATCCACCTCCAATTCGAGCAGCGGAAATAGGAATAAAAATAAACCCAAGAGGCCTACTCTACTCCATGCCAAGTATAGCAAGCTGGGTTGGGGCGGATATAACAGCAGGTATTCTTGCAACCGGTTTGTACCGTGCCGAAGAACTTACGATGCTTGTTGATATTGGAACAAACGGAGAAATAGTTATAGGGAATAAGGATTGGATGGTATGTTGTTCGGCTTCTGCAGGACCAGCTTTTGAAGGAAGCGGTGTTCGTAGCGGTATGAGGGCGGCTGAAGGGGCAATAGAAAAGGTAAAAATACTGAATGATGGTAAGGTAAAATATACAACTATAGGTAATGTTAGACCACTTGGAATCTGTGGATCTGGTTTGATAGATACTGTTGCAGAACTCTTCAAGGAAGGGTTTATAGATCGTTCAGGAAGGTTGAACCTTGGCGCTGATAATCGCATAAGGGAGGTTGACGGTGAGAAAGAGTTTGTTCTTGTCTCTGCTGAAAGAACCGCCGTTAAAAAGGATATAGTAGTAGTGCAGTCTGATATTGAAAATCTGCTGAGAGCAAAAGCAGCAATATTTGCAGGTATGAATGTTTTGGTAAATACTCTAAACATAAGTTTTTCAGACATTAAAAAGATCTATCTTGCAGGTGGATTTGGTAATTATCTGGATAAAGAAAATGCAATAATATTGGGCCTTATTCCTGATGTTAACAGGGATCTTGTAGAGTTCGTTGGTAATACATCCATTATCGGTGCAAAAATGGCAATGCTTTCTAAAGGAGCCCTTGATACAGCTTATACTATCAGTAAAAACATTACCTATTACGACCTTATA
>QNBN01000160.1 GCA_003645695.1 Spirochaetota bacterium
CTCTGAGGGGAATAATCTTTCCTTCTTCAATCTCCCTCTTACTTTTCCTTATCATCTCCATTAATTCCTCATCCTCGAGAATTTCTATTGTACTCTTCATACTCTCATACTCATCTTTTGATAATAGTAACATAAATTGTTCCATGTTTTTTCTCACTCTCACGAATTATTGCCATCTTCGCTTTCCATTACAATACTATGAACATACTAAATATTAAAATTCAAAGTCTTTCTATTTTCCATGTTTAAACATCCCCGCCGTGTTTTATATTTCTACAGGGAAATTTTATAATATCTATGTTCTAGGAAAATGGATCCTGAAGTAGAAAAATTAAAAAATGCATTAATCTCTACTAGTAAAGAAGTCAAGAAAAATCTAGATATGTATGAGGGTGCTGTTTACTCATGTTTTGATAACAGCAATTTCTTTAAGAATCTTGGATATAGAGCTTACGGAATCGATATAAGAGTCCAAGAAAGGGAGAAAGGAAAGGCAGCGGACTATGAATGTCTAGACGATATAGAACAAAGCATCTTTATTCTTGAAGTTAAAAGACCAAGCGATGATAAAATACATCCTTTAATTTCATACAAGGATAAGCAACTAAAGGAAAAATATGTATTGCCAAGGAGATCAAAGTATGGAGTTTTAACCAATGGTATCAAATTCTATGTATTTGAGAGAAAAGACAGTAAACTTATTGAGATAATCAAAGTTGAAGATTTAGAGTCAATCACTACTGAGGATGCAAAAAGTATTTACTATTGCCTAAGAAAACCGAAATACGAATATACTAATCTAAAGCGAACTCTAGAACAAATTAAAGAAATAGAACCAAAACCACTAACTGATGAAGAAAATCGTAAATTATTCTACGAGGTATTCAAATTAAGGCAGACGGAAAGCGGTTTTGCGACCAAATTCACGAGGCTAGTATATGAACTAATGAGCTTATTTGATGAATTACTTAGAAATGATAAAAAATCTGAATTCTTAGATGGTGCGTACCGATTCTGGAAACAGGCCTATGCACATAAACCCAGTAAAATACCAGAAAGTTGGAGGAAACTTCAATACCTAATGGCAAAATTAAATGAAGAGCAACTATACAAATTCATGTTCTGTTTAGAAACTGCTCATAGTATAGTGGCGAAACTAATACTTGCCAAGGTATGTGAGGATAATGAATTAAAAGGTGTCAATGCTCTTGAAAAGTTAAAACTCTACATGAGCCTTGAATTTGGAGACAAAGCCATAAACTATGTTGCGTATCCTTTTGCTATAAAAAAGACATTTGATGTCTTAAGGAATTCATTAGTAGAATCTCTTTTTGAAGATGATATCTTCAACTGGTGGACCGATATAGACATGCTGGTAGGAAAAACACATCATGAATGGAAACAAAAACCCAATCTTGCAGTTGAAAACTTTGGTCGAGCTTTAGCCAGTATATTCTTCACTCTGAGAACATTTGACTTTTCTGGAATGCGTGAAGACCTCTTAGGAGAACTTTATCAGCAATACTTTGATCCAGAGACAAGAAAGGCTCTGGGTGAATTCTACACTCCAATAGAAGTAGTGGATTATATCCTTGATGCGGTGGACTATAAAGGAGAAAAAATCCTGAATCAACGCTTATTAGATCCTGCATGCGGTAGTGGAACATTCATAGTTGAGGCATTAAAACGATACCTAAAAGAAGCTGAGAAGTATGAAAATTCAGATAACATAATCCATGCATCATACTGGTGCTCAAAATTGGAGGAATTATGTGAAAAGCCAAAGATAATAGGATTTGACATAAATCCATTCGCTTGCTTGATGGCTCAGATAAGATTCATGATCGAGATAATTCCATACTACAAAAAAGCGAAAGAAGAATATCCAGATTTCACTCTAACAACAATACCAATCTTCAGAACCGATTCCCTAGAAATAGAAACCAAAACGGGCAGAATGCAAAGGCAATTACACGAGGCTAGTGGTGATATTCAATTCTCCATGAAACTACCCATCTTAAAAGAGGAGGGAGAATTCCACACAATAGAATTTCTTATCCCTCTCTGGGAGAAATTAAAAATTCCATTACAGGGAAACAAGGATAACTACTTCATCCTACTAAAACTTACCTTTGAGAGAATCAAAGAAAATGCAAGAGATGACAAATACGAAACAAGCGTTGAGGAACTAAAGCGAGATTTCGAACCAAAACTTAGCAATGCAGAGACCTTGGCTAGTATGATGCTAGACTATGCCAATAACATCCTTGCCCAGATTAAAGATCTAAAGTATAGATATGGAGACGGCAGATTAGTCAAATCCCTTGAAGATTTAGTCCTAGCAGGAATACTGAAAAACTTCTTCCTCTACGATTATGTTGTTGGAAATCCGCCCTATGTTAGGGTTCAGACCTTAGCACCAGAAAGCAAGAAAAGATACAACGAGATATATGAAACAGTCACAGGAAATTATGATATCTATATCCCATTCATTGAGAGAGGACTTCTCTGGTTAAATAAAAGTGGAAGATTAGGTTATATCAATCCCAATCAGTTTATGATTGCTAATTATGGACAGCTCTTAAGAGAATTCATCTCAAAGAAGTATCAAATTAAACAACTCTTAAACTTTGGAGATACACAAGTATTTGCAGACGCTACAAATTATCCTTGTATTCCGATAATCGAAAATTCTTTACCAGAGAAGAATAATATAAAATGTGTTAGAGTTATACAACCCATGGATAACCTCCTTGGGGATATACAAAAACATATTAGTGATAGGTTTTATGCTACTCAAGGCTATATTCTCTTTGAATATCCTCAAGAGAAACTGAGCAGAGAAACTTGGAAATTAATGCCAGAAATTGAAAAGGAAGTTTTTGAAAAGATAGAAAAAGCGTGCGAGAAGAGACTTGGAGATATAGTATCTAGAATATTTCAAGGGCTCGTAACAGGTGCAGACCCAATTTTTTTTGTTCGAATCCTTAGCGAATCAAAAAACACTACACGAATAAAAAATATGCTCAATAATGAACATGAAATTGAGAAGAAAATTATTCGCCCACTACTTAAAGGACAAGATATCAGGCGTTATGGTGTCAAGTGGGAGAATCTATGGATTATCTACCCATATTTACTTGAAAAAGAAAAAAATAAGGCAACTCTTTACTCTATTGAAGAGCTTAAAAATCAATTTCCCAAAACTTGGCAATATTTCTTACATTATGAAGAAAATTTAAAATGCAGAGAAGGAGGCAAATGGAAAATTAGAAAAGATTGGTATGCCTATGGAAGGAGGCAAAATATAGAAATGTTTGAACGCAAAAAAATAATGACACAAGTTCTTGCTAATAAAAACAGTTTTACACTTGATGAAGAAGGTATCTATTATTTTGTCGGTGGGGGTAATGCAGGGGGTTATGGTATAATCCTAAAAGAAGGATACAATTATCATTATATACTAGGTCTTTTGAACTCTAATGTTCTGGAATTCTATTTGAAGAATATAAGCACGATCTTTAGAGGTAGGTTTTACTCTTATGGTAGGAGATTCATCGAAAAACTCCCAATCAAATTACCAAAAAACAAGAAAGAGCAGAAGATAGCCAAAGAGATAACAAAGAAAGTTGATCTAATTCTCAAACAATCCAAGATACGGCAGAAAGTTGAAAACTTCCCAGATCCCTATTTTGATGAACTCAAGGATCAGATAGAGGAGTGGGACGAAATTACATACAGAGTAAAAGCCAGTTACAAATCTGCAAATCCAATTATCGAAGGCAATAAAATTGTTCTGGGTAAAAAAGATTCTATAGAAGACATAAGGATAAACTCCAAGATTAAGAGAGAGTACGTTCTCGAATCACTTAAAGGCAAGAAATTCAGCAAAGATCAAGAAATTAAGATACTCTTGCCAAGATCAGATAAAGATATGGAAACTATTTTAAAACAACATAAAGAGGATAAGAAAAGGCTGGAAAAGATACCGATTTCAGAGTTGGAAGATGAGATTAATGATCTTGTCTATGAGCTTTACGGCTTAGATGAAGAGGATAGAAAGGTTATTGAGGAGTTTTTGGAGAGGTTTTAAAAATGATCGCGAGGTTTATTATATCTGGTACAAGTGTACAAGGAGTGCAATTGAGAGAAACTATAACAAAAATAGCAAGAAATTTGGAACTCAAAGGACAGGTTAGGAATTTGCTAGATGGAACGGTTGAGGTTTTATTTGTGTACAGAAATAATGATGACAAAATTAAGTATTGTCTTAAGGAATCCATAGAAATCGTTGAGAAGAAGGGACTGATAGATAAAAAAGATGTTAAGGAGATTAGAATAAATGAAAAAACAATAAATGAGTTTGAGATAGATGACACTTATGAAGATAAAAATATGGAAAATAAGATGAATGATAGAGATTTTACTATAATAAGAGAGCATGAGCTTCGGGAAACAGTATGGGCTTTACACGGGGCCGGAAGGGTGTTTTTATCTGCATCAAAAAAGGTTGAAGACTTACTAAACTATAAGAGAGATGAAGTTATTGGAAGATTGGAGTCTGTTAAAAAGGAACTCCTGCATATTCAGAGTAATATTAAAAATGTAGATGATCCTGTATGTCTTAAGCAATTTATTGCAGATCCGTTGATAGATGTTAGTGTGGGAGAGCAAGAGGAAAAGGACCTTATGCGAATGTTAATAGAATTCTATTACAATTTCATACAATATAAAAAACAGGACAAAGAGCCACCCGAGACAGAGGAGATTATTATAAGGCAGATAGACACTCTACAAAAAATGATAGATGTCGAAATAGAAAAACTTAAATAGGAGTTCCAATATATATAAGTTATGGAAACAAAATTTAATAATAATATTGAAGCCTTCTAATATTAAAAATAGGGAAAATATGAAACAAAAGGAAAGACTGAAATGGTTCTGTAATGAGATTCTCAGAAGAAAATTGAGTTTAGATGATTTTGATGACAAGCTTATTATTCAAAAGGCAGTTTATATAGCACAGAAACTTGGAATGGATTTTAATTATAATTTTGGTTGGCATGTGAGAGGAGTTTATTCTTCAGCGTTGACAGTGGATATATATGAGATAAATGACCAAGATCTTGAATATTCGCCATCACCTAAGGAGAGAGAAATTGCTGAAAAGTTATTGACAATAAGAAATGTTTTTGGACATATTTCAAGGACATTTGAGCTTATTTCTACAGTTATGTATGCTAGGGAAGATAGAGGTATGAAAGATAGTGAGATTACAGAGTTCGTGAAAATAGTAAAGCCTTGGTTTAGTGAAAAGGAAATTGAAAGGGCTATTCAGGAATCATATAAATTAAACTAGAGACATTGCACTGACTAGTTAATATCTCCATGTCACGTATTCCTATAGATGCCTACTGAGGATTCCTATAATGCCTAATATCCCGAATATTATAGCCAAAGCTATTGCGGATCCTATATTTCAATAATCTCAGTGTTATCCTCATTACGAACAATACTCCAACTATACCACTTGCGGCAATTCCACCAAAAATAATTTTTTGTGCCATTTCATTCGCAATTTTAATTATTTTTGTTTTTCTTAGGTCATCCTAGGATAAAATGCAATAGTTTTAGATCAAATACGATGTTGAGCAATAACACTGTGGGATAGATAATCAAAGGATGTCCAAAATGCTTTATGATTTTCCATGTAATACTTTTCCAAAATTCTACTCCTCTGTCTAGCCCAACCATATAGGCTGAGAGTAGGATTACTATTGCCAAAACAGCGAGTATAATAAACAGTAAGGGAATTATCATATATATGTCTAGATCATTTCTGTGATTAAAGATAAGTACGATTATGGCTATAACAAAATAGACCAAATTGCAGACACCCATCCAAGTACCATATTTACCCTTCCAGAACTTTAACCACACAAAAAAGAGAATTATGGGAACTATATATGAAGACCACCCAAATACAAGAGATACGATATTTGATATATCCATGTATTATCACCAGTACATATATAAGATTTTACATTTATAAATAACTAAAATCAAATCAGTTAATTAATTTAATTAATTAACTAACAACACTTTTAAATATCGATGTATAATATATAACTATATATGTTACTAAATTAAAATTATTTGGGGAGTTTTTTCAGTTTTGCGTTATTTATTCTCAAAATGGCTCGTAGGAAAAGAAAGAAGAAGGGTAGACCCAAAAGTGAACTAAGAAAGAATATAGAAAGTTTAATCAAAGCTGGATATCCTGTATCTTTCATTAAGGAATTTGTATATTTTGATGAAATGAGAAAACAGTTTCAATATTCTACTGAATTCTTGTTAGATCGAAAACTTCAAGCACAACTATGGGGGCGTGAAGATTTAGAAGAAGATGTATGGAGGTCAAATATAAAAACCATATCAAATAATTTCCTAGACAAAAGAAAAAAGATAAAGGCGCATATAAGGAAGATATTGTTTGATATAAAGAGGGAGAGATGAAGATGAAGTTTAGTTAAATGCCTTTTTATGGAAATAATTGAATTCTTTTTTATGAGTGAACGGTTAAAAGAACACTTGCAACTTTTAAATTGTTCTATAAGAATCACCCAAAAACCCATAGAAACCCATCCAGAGAACAGATACGCTGGAGGAATATTTCTGCCGATTTATTTAAATTGGGATTTTTATGTTTCCAATCACTATAGTAATTGTGATTAAAAATGGAAACTGTGCAGGTGAGGCTTACAAAGAGTCAGATAGAAAGTATTGATAGGTTGGTAAAGAAAGGTATTTATTCTTCTAGAGGGGAGGCGGTGAGGGATGCTGTAAG
>QNBN01000161.1 GCA_003645695.1 Spirochaetota bacterium
CTACAGAAGGGATACCCATTGAAATAGTTGTAACTTCACCGCCGACCATATCCTTAATTTCAAGGGCCATTTCCAGAGCTGATTCATCATAGGGATTCATAATACTCGGAACCCCTTTCCTGATCATTGTCCCTTTAACAGGATCAATTTTAACCTTTTGTGTAT
Organism: Spirochaetota bacterium; assembly: GCA_003645695.1. Taxonomy (GTDB): domain Bacteria; phylum Spirochaetota; class B62-G9; order B62-G9; family B62-G9; genus B62-G9. The sequence goes on from QNBN01000161.1 coordinate 166, forward strand.
CAGGAACCTGTTTTATGCAAACGCATATATTTAGGTTTTTCATTTTGTTAAATCCACTCAATTGTATATTAGTATTCCAGGTTATTTGAAAGTTTTGTATAGCAATACTAATTATTTAAGATAAAATAATATTAAAAATTTAATAGTAAAACCAGTAGATTATATTTTCTCCAACCATTTAAATCTCAATAATTCTTCAATGCATTATAATCACAGGTTTTTGACTAAGTATAACACATTAGAATGATTGGGAAACCCCATATCTGGATACATTGAAGGAGAATTGCTATCAATTAAAATCGGACAGATAATGGCTGCCCGATCAATTGGTATGAGAAGGAAAATAATAAGAAACTTACAGCCCTATTCTTCAATCCTTTTAACAGATGCGAGCGGAAATATAATAAGGAGTATACCTGCTATTACCATTAATGCTCCTCCAACACCGATTTTATCGGCAAAAAATCCCATAATAGGTGAAAGTATAGCAACAACAACCGTTTTAAGCTGGGATTCACCCGATAATCCTGAAGCCATGACCCTACTCGAAATTAGATCGCTCAAATAACCTAGATTCATGGGTCTTTTTATATTCTCCAACATGTAAAAAACAACAAAAATTATAATCCCAGGAATGTAAAGATTTAAATGAATTAAAAATCCTGTAATAGCAATTAATCCCATACCAACAAGATAAGCAACGTTTATCGCTGTCGGAAGAGAACGCATTCTTTTGCTAATTCTATCGGAGTTTCTTGAAGAAAAACTCGTAAGTAAAAAAAGAATAAAATATACAAAACCTATTACTATAGATATTCTTTTCTCTTTCTCCATATATAAAAAGATTGGGATCATAATAGCGTACTGTTTAAGAATCGGCTGAAGGTAATCCTTTACAGTCTTAAAGGCTCCATCATAGAAAGCCGAATTCAGGAGAGCTTTCAGTATATATTTTGATTTGAAAATAAAGATGAAATCCTTAAATGTTGCTGCAATCTGATGGATAAACTTCTTTTTCCCTCCCTCTCTTTCCTTCATTATCTCCCCATCAAGCTCTTTCGGATAGGTCAACATAAGAATCAAATCAGCAACATAAGGAACAATAGAGGCAAGAAAAATAATTTTATAACTTCCAGAATAGAATACAAGTGCTGCTGCAATTAATGATGAAATAGCTGAACCAAATTGAGACCATCCTCTTGTGTGCCCATAATAATCAACCTTATACTTGGTCAGATTATTAATTTTTAAGTATTCTAATATCATTGCCTTATGAGTCCCAGTTCTAAATGCCTCACCACTGGCGAAGATAATCATAGCAAATATGTAAATAATAAAGTTTGGAAAAAAGAAAAACATTAAGAAAGAAATTATATACGATATAAAGGAGAATACCATTGACATCCTTCTACCGAAAGAATCAGCTATTATTCCTGTCGGGATCTCAAATACGTTTGTAGCAATCTCTCTGATAGAAAAAAGAGTTCCAATCTCTAAAAATGAAAGTCCCATCTCTCTAAAAAACAGAATAATAAAAGGATCAAAAAACTTCAGGTTCTTTAAAAAACCATAGAGACTAAATTTATAGTATTGTAGATCCCTGGGAAAACTTTCCTTCATATTTCTCCTTTCTTTCAATCTTTAGTCTTACATTTATCAAAAAAATCATCCCTGCTATGGAACCTGTATTTTACATCGAACTTGATCGAAATCTTCACATTTTAGTAACAATATAAGCAAGCCCTTTTTATTTTACAGATCTCAAATTATCCAATAATTGAGTAAAATTTCAATCAAAATATTTTGCATTTACGCTTATTCATTACCACGGATCTGATAAAGGATCTCACAATATCCTGTATTTTATATGAAAGCCACCTCCTTATATTAAAGCATGATACTTAAACCTTGAACCTTTGATTTAAAATTCATAAATTATTGATTAACCCTCAGAAAATGTTAATATTTTACTTTAAATTGAAAAATTACGCAAGGACACTATAATTATCCTAATTCGAAATTAATAAGGAGATACTTAAAGATGTCAGAAACAGTTAAAAAGATTAAAGAGAAAATTGAAAACTACGATATGCTTCTTAAACTCTTTAATATGAAGATCGAAAAGTTAAATCCTGGGTATTCAGAGGTTTCAATGGTTATTAAAGAAAATCATACGAACGCTGCAGGAGTTTGCCATGGTGGAGTAATATTTAGTCTCGCTGATGTCGCTTTTGCATTGGCCTCAAACAGTCACGGAAACATCGCCCTTGCAATGGACGTAAGTATAAGTTTCATCAAAACTGTAAAACCCGGTACCGAAATAAGGGCAATCTGTATCGAAAAGCATAAGGGCAAAAGTACAGGTCAGTATATAATAGAGGTAAAGGATGATAAAAACAGACTTGTTTCAATATTAAAAGCAACTGCCTTTAGATTTGATAATACCCTCGTATAATTGATTCAGGATGGATATTTTTGACATTAATTTATTTGGTAGATGTTACGATACTTTTTAAAAAGAATTAGCAGGAGCTGAAAATTGCAGAAGATGATAATGATTATTGGTGCAGGTATACTACAGCTTCCGGCAATAAAAATTGCAAAAGAAATGGGACTTTACACCGTGGTAACCGATTACAATAAAAATGCCATTGGTTTAAAATACGCCGACTATCCAATAATCATGAGCACCAGGGATGTAGACGGGACCGTAAGAGTAGCAAAAGAGTTTAATAAAGTAAGAAAAATAGACGGGGTTATCACTGTAGGTACCGATGCATCACTCACTGTTGCCGCTGTTCAACATGCTCTTGATCTGCCAGGCAATAGGATTGATGTAGCAGAAGCAACTACAAACAAGATAAAGATGAGAAAAAGGCTCAAAGAACACTCAATACCACAACCAGAATTCTATTCCTGTTGGAGCTATGACGATGTACAGGAAGCTTCAAATAAGCTTGGATTTCCATTTGTGATAAAACCCGCGGATAATATGGGTGCCCGTGGAGTGATGAAAATTGAAAAATCAGAGGTTATCAGGTTTGCATATGAAAGAGCAAAGAGTGCTTCTCCACGTGGAGAAATTATAGCTGAATCCTTTATGGATGGCCCCGAGCTAAGCATAGACGCTTTAGTGTGGAAGGGAAAAATATACATAACAGGTGTTGCCGATAGAATAATAGAGTTTCCACCATACTTTGTCGAAACCGGACATATTATGCCCACTAACCTTCCCATTGAACAAGTCAAGAATGCTTTAAAGGTTTTTAAGAATGCTGTAAGAGCTCTTGGTATTGAGATTGGAGCTGCTAAAGGTGATATAAAGGTTACATCAGAAGGAGCAAAGGTTGGAGAGATAGCTTCAAGACTTTCAGGTGGATTTATGTCAGCCTATACCTATCCATATTCCACAGGAGTAAACTTAATAAGGGCGGCAATAAACATTGCCTTAGGTTTGCCACCAGGTGATCTAACTGAAAAATTCCATAGAGTATCGGTTGAAAGAGCTATCATACCTGGAAGTGGAACCGTTAAAAGAATAGAGGGAGTGGAAGATGCTCTATCAATAAATGGAGTTAAGAATGTTTTTGTAACGTGCAATATCGGTGATACCGTACATATTCCAACCAGCAATGTAGAGAAATGCGGGAATGTGATAGCAGTAGCGGATACAAGAGAAGAGGCTTTGCACAGCGCTAACCTTGGTGTTAAAACGGTAAGAATAGTTTTAAGTGATGAAGGGGAGTTAAACGATGGGCTTCTAAGAAAAAATGCACTTTTAAAATTATCGGGAATATGCTCTGTATGCAGAAATTGTGATGGCAACGAATGTGCTGGCTGGCTCCCTGGCATTGGTTCAAAAGGGGATGGGTCAGCTTTCAGGAGAAATATAACAGTCCTTAAAAATTACGGTATTCTTTCTTCTTCTCTTACCAAAATTGATAATATCAATACAGGAACCGACCTTTTTGGAATTCCTCTGGATGTGCCTGTTGTTGTTGCCCCAATATCTAATATGAAAAGAAACTTTCAATCTATTTTTGATGAAAGAGAGTATAATAAAATAGTTCTGAAAGGAGCCAAGAAAGCGGGGACAATCGCAAGTATATCCCAGATGGAATACTCCATGGACGAAGCAGTAGATTATATTATTGATCCTCTTAAAGAGATATATGGACATGGCATCCCATTTTTTAATCCAGCTTTCGGGGAAACAACAACGTTAAAAAATATAGAAAAATGCTTTGAACTGGGTGTCAAGTTGTGTGGTTTAACCATTGATCTAAAATCCACCGACATGGACTCGCTAATCGATGATAAATGGCTTGCCAGAATCATCCGTGAATCGCCTTTGCCGTTAATTGTCAAAGGAATAATTAACCCCAAGGATGCTGTAAAATTAGTGGATGCTGGTGTTAAAGGGGTTGTATTTTCAAATAGGGGCGGAAGAATACTTCAAAGCTATCCTTCGGGCCTTGAAACAATGCAAAAAATAATTGATAAAATAAAAACAGAGACTCTTGTAATTGTGGATGGCGGTTTTAGAAGTGGTGAAGATATTTTTAAAGGAATAGCTTTGGGAGCAGACCTTGTAATGATAGGAAGACCCATTTTTATTGCTGCCGCCGGTTCTGAAATTGATGGGGTGTCATTCAGGCTTAATCGTATCAAGGAAGAATTCAGGGAAGTAATGAGAGTAACAGGATGTAAAATTCTCAGCGAAATATCGAAAGATAAAATTATAAAATTTTGATAGAATCTCCTCTGACATCTCATACGCATATAAAGGCCTCATTAAAATATGGTTTTATTCATTAAAAAAGGCACTTCATTACGTAATATTTGAAAGTAAAAGATATTTCTTTGCTCTACACGAAAGAACAAAAAAAGGTTTTTGAATCAAACTCAGGATTCAATCATAATGTATTTGTTAAAATTTTATCACTTTTTTATTCAAATTTCTTTATTTTTATGGTAAAATAGTAGAAAATTTATAAACTTTGAGGAGGAGTTATGGATTACGCAAAAATCTTAAACGATGAAGAAATAAAGGAGATACATGAATCCTCTTTGTGGATACTTGAAAATGTGGGAATCAAAGTTAGAAACGAAGAGGCAAGAGAGATATTTGTAAAAGCCGGATGTAAGCTCCAGGATGATGGGCTAACAGTTAAGTTTCCTGTTTCTCTGGTAGAAAGCCAGATTAAAAACTTCGTGCCAAAGTTTACCTTTAGAGGAAGAAACCCAGATTATGATATTACTCTCCCTGATGATAGACCATGCGTTGTTACCGGTAGTTCAGCACCGGATATAGTGGATCCAGGAACAGGAGAAAGAAGACGTTCAACCTCCACAGACATAGCAAATATTTCATTTCTAATTAACGAGCTTAAAGGTTACGATGTATTTTCAATCTCCACCCTTGCAGCTGATGCTCCAGAAGGGCAGTTCAGCATATCAAGATTCTATCCGGCATTAAAAAACTGTGAAAAACCAGTAAGAAGCAATACTCCCAGTCTCAAGGAGCTCCTGGATATTCTTGAACTTGGCGAGATTATAGCAGGAGGGAAAGAAGCTTACAGAGAAAGACCTATTATCAACCATCATTACTGTCCTGTAATCTCACCACTTACCATGGATGTAGATTCTACATCCTGCGTAATATACCTGGTTAGAGAAGGACTCCCTGTTTATGGAACAATCGTTCCAAATGCGGGGATAAGCGGACCAATGACCCTTGCAGGTACAGTGGCAATTGGAAATGCAGAGTTTTTAGCTCTTGCAACTCTTTTTCAAATTATAAGACCAGGCACACCTCTAATATATGCTGTTTTATCCACTGCTGCAGATATGCGAACAGGTGCATACATTCCTGGTGCAATCGAAACCGCCATACTTCAGATTGCTCATACTCAAATGGCGATGTTCTATAATGTTCCATCCGGTGGATATATAGGTCTTACAAACTCCCATGTTAATGATTCTCAGTCTGGTTATGAAACTGGAATGAATACAACCGCTGCTCTAATGGGTGGTGCTGACCTCTTCAATATGGGTGGACTTTTAGGTTCACTTATGGTATTCGATTTTGCAAAAGCTGTGATTGATAATGAAATAGCACTTATGCTAAAAAGACTCGCAAGGGGAATTAAAGTCAACAAAGAAACACTAGCACTCGATTTGATAGCAGAAGTCGGACCAGGCGGAAGTTTTATGGATAGTATGCATACATTGCAGCATATGAAAGATCAGGTATTATTCACAGAGGTATCGGAGAGGGATATGTTCCAGATCTGGGAGAAAAAGGGCAAAACAGATGCTGCAACAAAGGCTCTTGCTATTGCAAAAAAGATCCTCTCAAAAGAAAATCCGGTTGGGCTTTCCGAGGATATAGATAAAAGATTAAGGGAAAGATTTAAAGGTCTGGTAGAAGGCAAGGCCGGCTGGTGCTACTGAGAAGATTATTAATTACACTATAAGATATATTCCAATTCACTCTGTCTGGAACGGCCCGTAGTCCAACTCTGTACTAATGTGAATGGAGCTCTATAATGGACCCCAAAAACTGGGCAAAGATGGACTTAACTGACGCTTTGATTTCATACATTGCAGGATTCCAGCTCTTCGGCCGGGA
>QNBN01000162.1 GCA_003645695.1 Spirochaetota bacterium
CCTGCGATGAGAACTCGCCCTGGAGGGCTGGGTGGTAGCTCGCTGCAGTCCGTAGGGACTGCAGTAGAGCTTTTACGCGGGAACCTGGTCAGGCCCGGGAGGGAGCAGCCTAACCGCGACACTCGGCGCTTCCAGGTCACGGGTTTGAGATGGGATTCTCAGCAAGCACATCCCAAGAACATGGTGCTCGTATCAGTCCCGGCCGCCTTTTACAAAAAATTTAATTACTTTCGGCAAGTAAAGATAATGTGGCGATGATGAATCTGACCCTGCCGAGGTCTAACTGGACCTGTGATGATGATCTTGAGTGCTTAGCCAATAATTTATTTATTTTAATAATCCCAGAAGAAATAGTTTCTGATAACCTCTGAAAGCTATTTCCAAGGCGGCATCGGCATCCGATACACCAATATTTGAATGGTTCTCTTTTATTAGAAAAATATTTGAGGGGGGTATAATTTCTTCATTTTGAAGATAAATCTTTATCTTATTAGCTATTTTTTTATTGCCACTTCCAATAAACACAAAAATTTTACAATTTTTTGATATACCACTTATCCATTTAACTTCTTGGAATAATTCTTTATCATTGTGTACTATATTTTTGTAAGATTCTATACCGTTTATTAAAACTGCCAATCCAGTTTTAGCTATACCAGGATCTATTCCCATAACCATATTGTTTATATTATCTTTTTGAGTAGCCTTTGCATAAAAAACAGCCATAGTTACAGCCCTTTTTATCGAATCTAAATCTCCGTTTTCATATAATTTTATGAATTTTGTGCCCTTTATTGATGAGTAATCAAATTCCAGTTCGTCATCAATAACTATTATTACTACCTTAAAACTTATAGCGTCTCTAATATCATCTATTACGCGAAAAGGTAAACTTCTAGATTTTAACTCCTTTAATAGATAGTAATATGTTCTATTACTTTTGGATACTATTCCAATTGGTAACATTTTTATCGTAAATTATTTTTATTTTATCAAATATAATTTGTACAAAAATTTTTTGGAGTGATACGAATCCTAAATAGGTGATCTAAATGCGATGGATATTTCCTTTCATCAGAAAACCAAAAATTAGATTAACAAAGCCTAAGTTGAAAGCTCCTCCAAGACCATCTCGTGGTTTTCTAAGTGTGGTATTAATTATAGGATGTTTATTCTTACTCGGTGGTGGCGTATTTACAATATCAAACATTGGGAAATCTTGGTTTATTCCTTTAGGGCAAAATGTAAGAACAGGTGGTTTAACATTTATATACATAGGTACATTAAATAGACAACTAGTTTTAGAAGGATTTATTGCTAGTTTTTTCATGGCACTAGGATTTATTGGTTTCATTTTCATCTTTGAAAGTTCGAAACATGCCAAAAATGTATATAGAAGTGGATACGCTGAAAGACTATTATTAATAGGCATAGCATTAGTATTCATATCATATATATTGCTGCAATGGCTACTCATTACAAAGTTACCAGGAATCTATTCGTAAATTTTTATTTTAATTTTCTAATGGGAATCTAAGAATGGCTACTATTCCTCCAAATCCTTTTAGTTTTAGCCCAGCTTCCGAATCTGAGTCTATTATATGTATTTCTCCCCCCGTCTGCTCAACTTTTTTAATGATATTATAAATCTTATTTCTCTTGTCTATATTCTCTTCATGAAAAATAGTATTAATAAACAACAGTTTGCTAATTGCGCTGTAATTGGCAGCCTTTTCAACAAAATCAATACCATACGCTACCATTTTATCATTCTTTGCGAGTCTAACAATAAAATCATCTACCAAATTATTGTCTTTTACTATTTGCAAGTCTTTAGATACTTTATCAAGGATTCCCCTTCTAATTGCTTCATAAATCCCTCCCTCTCCTGCTCCGCTTGTTGTTTCGACCAGAATTTTCTTTGCAATTTCAGCATCTCGATTTTCTATAAAACTCTTAAAATGAGATTTTACAAAACCTGGACCCACTATAATAATTTTTTCTGGATTATATCTTTCATTGTACTCTTTTAATGTTTTGAAAACTCTCCCAAAGAACTCATTCATTGAAGTTTCATGATCTTTTGGACTAAATCTTTTTCCAGGTATACTTACTTTAATTTTCCCAAGGATATTAATCCTAGAGCTAGAAATCAATCCAAATGCGGCATCTCCTTCATCGATACTCACTAAAAGAATATTAGGTAAATGTGTCGCATCAACAATTTTTTTAATTCTATCTAAAATGAATTTTGGCCAAAGATCTTTCTCTATTGTTATAACGTCATTTTCTCGTACTGAAATTGTATGGTGTGAACCTAATGGAATATCTTCAGGGCCTTTTATGATGGTTCCACTGATCCTAAGAATTAGTGGAAATGTTTGTAATGAAACTTTTTCAACTTTGATTCCAAGTGATATGCTCTTTCTGATAACCTTTTGTGTTATTCCATCTCTAGTCTGTAGTCTTATCTTTCTTGTAGTCCGACCGTACAACCTATCTCCCGGCACGATGATTTCCATTAGGTACCACAAGTCATCAGCATTTTCTGGCTTTATTGTAATGGTCCCTTTGTAATCCTTCAAGTTTTCATTTATTATTTTCATTCTTCACACCACATTTATTTTATTTTAGACAATTAACAATTAAAAAGCAATTGCTTCAGAATCTAAAAGATAATATTTGAGGTGATGGTTATAATTATTCATTGGTACTATAAAACAAGCTGAAAACAAAAATCGAAAGAATGTAATTAAGAAATACGCCGGGGCCGGGATTCGAACCCGGGCGGCCCGAATGGGCCACGGGATTAGCAGTCCCGCTCCATACCGTTCCCCGAAAACTCTCTAGGAGACCCCGGCAAATAAACCTATTGTTTTATATTTTCTCATAAAATATATTTTTTTCTATTTTTAGCCAAAAACTGAAACTATTACAATATACAATAATAGTGCCGAAATAGCAAGTACCCACTCCAAAGCGGCTCTTTTTACAGATATGTTCATTTCAAGTACCCTATAGCGCTCAGCCAAGCTCACACCGAAAACATACAATGGAAACCATATAATGGCAAAACTTTTAACAGTAAGGGGATATTGGGAAGCCTCAATAGCTATTAGTGCAGATATTGCTATAATTAAATTTATTGTCGCTACAGTCTTAAGGAAAACATCAAATTTTTCTTCCATTGACATGTAGCATCACCATGACTTTATAATAGCAACCTTTTTTCACTATTTATTTTTTCCGCAATTACAAAATTTAGATTTAGCAAAAAATAAATAGAGGAGTTAATTATTAGAATGGCAAGAACAGAAGAAGGTGTTCTTATGAGTATGAGTGGTGGATTGGCCTCAAGATCCTTTTTTAAAGAATTAACGTCATCTTTAGATTTAGAAGTACAAGTTATAACGACCGACGATAAGGTGTTTACTGGAATACTAAAAGGATATGACCCAACATCTTTATCCATTTGTCTCGAAAAAGGAAAACTTCAAGATGGAACAAAGTTTGACAAAATTTTTCTCTATGGTCAGTACATTAAATATTTAATGCCAACTGAAAAATTAATAGATCTTAGACCTCTCGTTGAAAGGTTAACACGACTATTCCCAGCTGGTGGTGTAAAATATATCGAAGATACTAGGACAATCATTGTTATGGATAAAGTGAAAGTAACTCCAAAGGGCGTTGAAGGTAGTGGAGCCATTGCTAAAAGAGTGAAAGAGATATATGATCAATATATGAGCGAAATTAGTCAAGGAGAATCCTTATAATGAAAAAACTTATAAGTAAATATCCATAGGAACACCAAAAAGCTGGAGGGAAAAAGATGGGTCGCGTTAGACCTGAAATTGTAAAAAGAACTGCGCGTGAGCTTTTAGAGAAATATAGAAAAGCGTTTACAACAGATTTCGAGCATAATAAACAAATGGTAATGAAACTAACAAACGTAAAGTCAAAAAAGCTTAGAAATAAAATAGCTGGGTATATAACGCATTTGACTAAGCGGGAAGAGATTATTTAATTTTGTTATACTTTACAATCTTAATTAAAATTTATAAAACAAATAATATGCTAAGAGCTTTATTATTCATAATAATACATTACTAAGTTTATTTTGAAATCTCTTTTATTTGTGCGACTAAATTTTTCTGGTAGAACGATCTTTTAGCTTATTTTTATAAATGCAGACGAAAAATTTTTAATCTGGCAAAATAAATAAATCTGCGAGGTGTTCATAATGCCTAGAGAAAGGAGCTCAAGACAATTGCCAATAGCACCAGTTGATAGGTTGATAAGAAAAGCTAATGCTGAACGCGTTAGCGAAAATGCAGCAGATGCTTTAGCAGAAATACTTGAAGAATTGGCTCTCGAAATAGCTCAGAGGGCTAGGGAGCTAGCAGAATTCGCTGGAAGAAAAACGGTAACAGAGAAGGATATTCGTTTAGCTTATAAACAATGGCGACGAAGTATGATTTAATAAAATAATAAAAAATAGAATAGTAAAACATAAAAAACCTTTTTTCATATTTTATTTCAAGCCCCGGTGGTGTAGCCAGGTCAAGCATGACGGGCTCTCACAGTAGCATATACTGCTACTGGAGTAAGCCCCGTCGACCCGGGATCGAAGCCCGGCCGGGGCATATTCTTTTTAGCGGGCGTCGTCTAGTCTGGACTAGGACACTGGCCCCCCAAGCCAGTAACCCGGGTTCAAATCCCGGCGCCCGCATATTTAATCCATATAATAATAGTTATGTTTTAACTTATTCTTCAAACTATTATCCATTAGCTCATGTAATATTGATGTTTTTTCATTAAATAGTCTTTAATGTTTAAGATTTCTTGCTTTAAGATTTCTAAGTTTATTTCATTTTTTGCAGAGATTGAGATTATCTTATCAAATAGTTGAGTCAAATAAGATTTAACTTGGTTAACTTTATCCTTGCTAACAATATCTATTTTGTTAAGAACTAGAATTTTTGGAATATCATTAGCATTCAAAGCAGCTAAGATCTCATTACACGTTGTAATTTTTTTGATTATTATTTCAAGAGGGTCGCTAAGATCTAATACTATAAGAATTAAATCAGAATATGTAATTTCTTCAAGAGTCGATAAAAAAGCATCTATAAGAAAAGGTGGTAAGTTATAAACAAAACCGATTGTGTCGGTAATTAATATGCTACCATTATTATGGTAATTCTTATGATTTTCTGGTAATAATCTTGTGTATGTTCCTAAAGTTGTGAACATTTTTTGGTCTACGGGAACATTACTGTTAGTTAATTTATTTAGGAGTGTACTCTTACCAGCATTCGTATACCCAACTAAACTTACAATATAAAACCCCTTTCGCTTTCTATATCTTCTATGAATCTCTCTATGTTTTCTTAAACTAGAAATTTTTTCTTTCAATTTAATCATTCTTTTATTCAATTCTCTATAGTATGCATCTACTGGATATCGACCAAGCCCATGAAAGCCTGGCTTTTCTTTTTTCTTTATTTGTTTTATTTTTTCTTTATATATCGAGACATAATAACTAGTCCTGGCTAATTCGATCTGCAACTTTGCCTCAAGAGTTCCAGCTCTTTTATCAAATATCTCTAGTACTAACATTATTCTATCCAGTAATCTTTCATCCTCAATATTTAGCTCCTTTAATATGTTCACATATTGATTCGGTTTTAAATCGTTACCAAAAATAACTTTATCCGGCATTAGCTCATCAATTAAATTTTTTAAGTACAAAATCTTTCCTTTTCCGATATTATACTTACTATCCTCTTTTCTGATTTGCCTAATTGAATGTATAACTTCATAATCAGCAGATTCGACTAGTGACTTAAACTCATTAAATTCCCAATCATCTTTTTTATTCTGTCGAAGTACTATTATCGCTGTTTGTTTCATTAAGCTCATCTCTTTTTCTTAAACTCTATTATGTCACCTAGTGTAAGTGCTTTCTTACTTTTATCTATCTCTGGTCTAGAAGGCTCGATTGGTTCTGATACTAATAACTTTATATCAAGAGCTTTTTCTATTTTTCTTACCACTTTTAAAGGGGGTTTTACTTTGCCAGATTCTATTTTTCTTAACCAAGATTCTTTTTCCTTAATAATTTTAGCTAATTGTGTTATTGATAAACCCATTTTCTCTCTCTTTTTCTTTATCCTAATATGATAATCAGAAACTAAATCGATGTCTTCAAATGGGAGGGGTTTTGCCTGTACTCTTTCCTTTTGAGTGAACCCCTTCAAGATGACTTTCTTGTTTTGTTTTTCTTCTTTCTTAATGGTTCCAAATTTAGCACAATCCTTACATACTAATAGCTCAGCAGTATCGATTATAATCTTTGTAGGAGACCCAAAAATCTCTTTTCCACAAATCTCACACTTCAATAGTGTCACCCTCAAAATATAAATTAATACTTACTACTTTGTTTTCTGTTGTTTAAGAAGCAAAATTGCTTGAGCTAAATCTCCTTTAGTCTCAATCAAAGCTTGTCTCGCTATGTCTAAAGAAACTCCTGCTTGGGCTGCAACTAACTGTACATCCTCCTCAGGTATTTCTATTTCTTCTTCTAAAGAAGTTTCCTCTATATAGCCCCCCACTATTTGGAAGACTTGCTGCCCTCCAATGCTCATTTTTAGTACTTGTTGTGGTTTTGAGATAATGATTTTTCTATCTTCAAGGGTTATTATTACATCGGAGACACCCTTAAGCATTTCCATAGCTTTACTCATTTCCTTCATTAGCTTTGCC
>QNBN01000163.1 GCA_003645695.1 Spirochaetota bacterium
CTATAAAGATACACAAATAAAAAGAGCCTTATCTGAATTAGGTATAACTCTAATCCATGCAGGTTCTCCTCAAGCAAAAGGTAGAATAAAAAGAGATTTTCAAACCTTACAAGATAGGTTGAGCAATAAACTAAAACTTAATAACATAACCACCATTGATGAAACCAATCACTATCTAAAAGAAAAGTTTATCCTGACAATACTATATCTTATAAAGGGACAAAATATTAGATACTACAAGATCCTTACAGAGCCAGTTATATAAAGACAAAAGTAGAAGTATTAGAACACCTTAATGGCAGAATATCTATTCTCTACAAAGGAAGGAAACTAAGATATAAAAAAATTGCCTCCTTTAAAGATATCAAAGAAAAAGAGCGTTTTAGAAGAAAAACTTTTAAAAGGTGAGATTTCTATTTTGCAAAAAAGATAACATTTTTATGTTGCAATAACAGTTAGTCTTTGCTCTTGAAATTGCTCTTCAAAAATGGTATATCTATGTAATATGTAATTAGAAAACTCACACAACATAAGAAGAAAAAGATGGGGAGATTACGAGAAGAAGTGGTAGAAGTTTCCGTAACCATGGGATCTACTGGGTATTGCCCTGAGTATCTATCCTGTTTAAAGAGGAAAGTTAAATTTAATATAAAGGGTTAGAGAAGATTTGAATGAAAATTTTTAAATGGGCAGGAAGATGAAAAGCATAAAGTTAATTGTAGAGTTGATTATTTCATTTATGATAGCTACTGGTTTTGCTGCTACATTTGCAAGAAATTCTTTGAAAGAGTATAAAACAATAATCCCTCAGAGTCCAGGGACATTTCTTTATAATCTTCAAAAGGCCCTGAACAAAGAGGAGAATAATCTTCAAGATACTACTGTCCTGGAGGAAAGAGTTCTAAAATCAAAAAATGTTTCTGTTGAGGGAAAAGGTAATATTCGGTTATATTCGGAAGTAAAAACTATTAAGGATAGAAAAGATACCCTTTACGAAGCTAAATTGCAGACTGGGGATACTAACAAACTACTTTCTCTTTTTTCTCTTTCCAATTCAACTATTTCAGTGAAGGAAAAGGATAATCAAAAATCTACAATTAATCAAAAACCTATAATCCAGTGTGAAGTAGGAGATTCCCTTTATACTGGTAAACTGGCTGTTCTCCTGAGAAGTTTGGGATTCGTAGCTGAGGAATACAAACTAGAAAATTTCATCTATGTTCCGCTAAAGAAAGGAGTATGTAGGACCTGCTTTGGCGCAAAGGGAACAAAAGGATACTTCTGGTATTGTGTTGATAATTACAAATTTTAAAAAATCGCAGCAGAAAATATTGATTTTATCACTTTTTCGCACTGGTGACCAAAATAAATCAACAGGAAAGGGAAATGGCGTTTGATAACACCCGAAGTTTACGGATGCATCCTAAATTTTAATATAAATTTTTATTAAGAGAAAAATAATTTCAAAAAGTGAGAAAATACTTATCAAACTGGTTCTTTATATAAATAAGAATTTTTTAAATACGATTTTAAAGTTAAAACCAAAAATTTTTTCTATCTCCTATATCTGGAGAAATTTTTCAAAAATATAATTCACAATGAGATGTAAACTTTTTCTATGTCAATTTTGGGGACGCAATCAATTGGGAAAATCCTTGATTTCCAATAGTTTCGTGGTATCATATCTCCATCCCCTCTTCTCGTGTAGTAACACATATATTGCGCTCAGAGATTTATATATACTTTTATTCACTATTTTTCGGAAAAAACTTTTTCCCAGAGACATCAAGAGAGGGAAATTATTCAATCTAACTAAATTTTACCTTAGTTTATTAGGAGAAACATAATTTATTGTTACGCAAACGATTATGATAAATTTTATCATAGATTTTTGGGAGTTTCGCAAAAGTTCTTAATACAAAAGTTTGATTAGTTAGCGAAAAATATAATTTTCTATTGTAAAATTAGGATGTGAGTTTACTACGATATGAAAAACTTTTGCTCCAGATTTTGCAATAGTTTATTCCAAGAGAAGGGAAGAAACTACTAATTTCTTTCTTTTGCCATAGCCAAAATGGTTTACAAGGATTGGAAAGAAAGGGTGGTTTACTTAATTCGAGTTAATGAGGGGGGGGGAAATTGTTCGTTGTTCTTTTATTTCTTTTGATGTTTCCTGTTTCAACAGAATCTGCAAATAAAGAAGGGATACCACGATTCTCTTTTGAGAAAGAGATTTATTATACGGACAATATTAATTACGCTGATTCAGGAAGCAAGAAATCTGACTTTGCTTTGAAATTGCTACCTTCTTTATTGGTAAAAAAAACAGAAAAGGCAATGTCTTATAAAATTAATGTTGGTCTTGGTTATGAACTTTTTTTCAATAATTCACCCTATAATAATCTCTTTGGCTACGGCACTGCCGAGCTGAAATCTGAGGTCTCAAAAAAAATGAAATTACAAATACTCGACAATTATACGCGCACCTATGAACCTCGTAGTGTCAAAAGTCTACTTTCTGCAACCGTTGGTAGGTTTAGATATGATTTGAATGATTTATTTATTTCTCTAAAAAATAATCTTAATGAAAAGTATTCTCTTGAATTTAGCTACTCCAATAATCTGACTTTCATTTCCTCTTCGGCATTTGAAGATTCTGCCGCTAATAAGATTTATGGACGTTTTACAAACTATCTTAGAGAAAATTATAATTTTTTTATTGTTACCGGCTATAGGAACAGATATTTCCATGAAGGTGATTATTATTATAACAACATAATTTTTGCTGGGATAGAATTTTCATCGGTAAAGAATCGCCATGTGGCTATAGAAACAGGATATAATTATCTACACGGGTTCTGCGGGGAAACATATGATAAACCTTATTTTAAATTAAGTGTTAGCTATAAAAGGGGAAAGAATAGTATATGGAGTATCAGCTGCATAAAGGATACAGGAGCCAGTGCGTATGATAAATCTCTTTATGATTATTATGGAATACGGTTTCTTGGAAATAAAAATATCTCGCGGAGAATATACTCACGTGTAACCTTTTATTATGAACATGGCCGCTACGAGGAAATCTCCAAGAAATCTCGAATATACAACTTAACCACGGAGTTAACTTATGATCTCACGGATGATGTCATAGCCTTTGGACGGTATTCTCTTGAAAGTTTAGAAGCATCTCTTGATGCCGATTATGTTAAAAACACACTATTGTTGGGAATAAGAAAGGTCTTTTAGGAGAAGAATTATGAAGAAAATATATCTGTTGTTGGAGATAACGTGTTTAATAGTGATTTTTACTGCTGTAGCAAAAAATAAAGAGCTTTATAAAGTAGGGGTGGGAGATGTCTTGCGTATTTCGGTTTTAGGGCATGAAGAATTAACTAGCGTTGTTACCGTAAATCCTGATGGCACGATAATGTTTCCTTATGCAGGAATAATTCAGATAAAGGGTCACACACTGGCAGAGATAAAAGAAAAAATCATTTCTAAACTTTCTCCTGACTACATCAAGTATCCCGAAGTAGTTATCCATCTGGAAGAGACCAAAAGCAAAAAATTTTATGTCTACGGTGAAGTTAAAAATCCTGGGGTATATAATCTTACTGATAAAATGACCGTGCTCAAAGCTGTATCTATGGCTGGTGGATATACTGCCTATGCCAATACCAGGAAAGTCAAAATTTTACGTCCAAGGGAAGATAAATCAGGATACAAGGAGATAAATATTAATATAGAAGACATGGTCAAAAATCCTGGTTCTCGGCAGGACGTCGTAATAGAGGATGAAGATATAATCGTAGTTATGGAAAAATAAGCAAAATTTGTCTTAAGGAAAAGAAGAGATGCAAAATTTGAATAGTAATTATGAGGTTTCTGCAAGAGAGGTATTGCGGGTTTTATTTAAGAGAAAATTTGTTTTTTTCTGGACTTTTTGTTTATCAATGTTGTCTGTTTTCCTTTACATCAATATGCTAACTCCCTTATATGAATCTTCGTCAAAAATACTGGTGAGCTCAATGAGAAAACCTCTTCTTCCTTATTACACCGAGTTGGAAGTAACACGAAGGTCTCAACCCAGTGTTACTCAGGGAGAAATTGTAAAAGGAAGCTGTATACTCAGAGAGGTTGTAAAATCTTTAAATTTGGATAAGAGAGATGATGAATATAAATTTTATCCCCGCATAAAAAAGATAGTTCAACCGATAATAGACTCTTTGATTGATTCTTTTTCCAGAGTTTACCGATTTGTAAAAGAAAAACTTCTGGGAAGTACAGTTTCTAAAGAATTAGGTGGGAAGATAGAGCAGACTATCCGGCGCCTTAAACGTAATATCACTGTAGAGCAGGTCGAAGATAGTGATATCTTTTATATAAAAGTTAGAGATTATGATCCGGTAATGGCTCAAAAGATAGCTAATGAGATCAACCGCCAGTATATAATTTTTGATTTGAGAGAGGAATTAGCTAACCTTAGAGTTAAGTACGGTGAAAAACATCCCCGTATCTTGCGAGTAAAGGATGTTCTCTGCAGAATAGAAAAAGCGGATTTCCAAAAAGCAGTAAAGTATTTTACCTCTCTGGGCATGGGAACTATAAAAGTTATTGAACCTGCATCTACACCTTTACACACCTGTTTCCCCAGGGCTCGCTTGCTGTATCTCTTAACAGCAGCTTTTTCTCTTCTTGCCAGTTGCAGCCTTATTTTTGTAATGGATGCAATGGATACTACTTTTAAAAATCCCTGGGAGTTTGAACAAATATCAAATATTCCTGTTCTTGCTTCTGTTCCGAAATATTCCCGGCTTAAGCAAAAATCACCTTTAATTAGAAATGTAAAATCCAATGCCCCCTATACCCATTCCTATAAGAAGATAGCTGACCAGATTTATTTGGCAGTAAAGGGTCAAGGCAACAAAATTATTCTTCTTTCAGATATGTGTGATTCTTTTAACTCAGGAATAAATATCATTAATATAGGTATAATTTTCTCAAAATTATATAAACAGAAGGTTCTTCTTCTGGAATCTGACTTCAGGGAAACTCCATTAAGAAAAATTATGGGTTCAGGTTCATCCGAAGGATTCTCTGATATTCTGGTGAATAAAGCCTCTATTGAGGAATGTATCCAGAAAGGAAAGACAGGTATGGACACAATATTTGAAGGGAAAACAGATTATAATCCTTTAATTATGCTTTCCAGTAATAAAACCCAAGATACCTTTAATAGGTTGAGAGAAAAATATGAAATAGTTCTGGTAAACTGTTCTCAAGTTTCACAATACAGAGATTTATTTATCCTTTCAGATAAATCAGATGGGATTATTATTACTCTTAAAGAAGGAACTGTCCATAAAGAGGCGATTAAACCGGCGATTGCCGCTTTGAAAGAAATAAATATGAAAATAATAGGGAGTATATTTAATAACCGCACTTATCCAATACCATATTTTTTGTATAACCGACTATAATCTTGCTATATAAGTAAGACTTCCCAATGTCTAATAGCTGTAATCTAAATCTAATTCAGACGGACTCAAAAAATAGCCGGTTTTTACCTTTGATAATAGCTGTTTCTATTTTTATCCCTACATTTCTAATTCTTATTTCAAGGTTAAATCTAAAGTGGAAAATTTCCCTGCTGAGCACATTGGCAGGAGGTTTAGTATTCGCACCTCTTAAAAATAAAGAAAAATTTTTATTTATTCTATTTCTATTTATTTTACCTATAAATCTGGATGTGAATTTTTTCTGGATAAAAAATTATTATACTACCGTAAGTGGTTTAAGTATTAGCATCTCAGAAATTGTCTTAGCAGGATTATATCTGTACTGGCTTATTAATAGACATAAAACTATAGTTTTTAATAGAATTTATGCTCTGTATACTGCTATCTTTCTCCTCTATGCTGCTTGGCAATTGCTATCCATAACTAATTCAAAGAATTACGCTTTAAGTTTCTTTGAATTTAAAAAAACTATAAGTTTATTGTTTATGATGATATATTTTTTTAATAATTTCCTATTGCTCCGCCATCTAAAAATATTTATTTTTGTTATACTCATAGCACTTATCTTTCAGGCATCTATTGGTATTATAGAATACTCTGTTGGTCATACCCTTGGCTTGGTTATTCTGGGAGAGAGTCAAACCATATTTGAGCAGTCCCTTGTAAAAAGTTCACATATCCTGCACAGGGTAAGTGGATTATTAGGTCATGCGAATATGTACGCGATGTATTTTGTACTGTTTCTCCCTATTGCCTTCAGCATCTCTCTTAGCTCAGAAAAAATGTTTTTGCGTATATTCTCTTTCTTGTCTTTCTGTCTGGGTATATTAGGATTAGTTTTAAGTTTCTCTCGTGGAGGGATAGTAAGTTTAGCTATTGCAATGGGACTATTCTGTGTGATTTACAACCGGAGAATATTTACCAGAAAAAATGTATTTTTTATTCTTTCTTATCTTGTTATACTTATCTGTGGAGTAATTATCTTCTGGGACAAAATAATTATGCGTTTTATCTCCAGTCCAGTAGCACAACTCTCAGTAAGATATTACCTTAATCGCTCCGCTCTGAAAATGATTCATAACCATCCTTTTTTAGGAGTAGGGCTTAATAACTTTGCTGTGCAGTTGGCTCACTTTGATACTCTGGGCATTGCCAGTGCGTTTAGGTTCCCTGTACATAATTTGTATCTTCTAATTGCCTCTGAATCAGGAC
>QNBN01000164.1 GCA_003645695.1 Spirochaetota bacterium
TCGAAAGCCAGATGTGTTAACCACTTCACCACGGCGCCATATTATCAATTATCCTTTTTTTCATTATCTTTTCCGAACATAAGTTCATATATAGTTAGAGATTCAGGGTATTCCCATTTATCTTCCCAAGGTCTTTTTCCTTCTTTAAATTGTTCATTACAAAATTCACAAGATGTTTTTATCCAACCACTACCCCGTACTTCTCCTGGTCTACCACAAGTTTCACATATTTTATAAGAATCTCTTTCTGCTTGTTCTACTATATCGGATATTTTTTCATGTGTTGTTTTCCAGAATTTTTTTTTGAAGTTAATAACTTTCCAGTATTGTTTTCCTAACCTTTTTGAAAACATAAAGTTTCTTATTAAATTATCTAATTTTTTGAACACAGAAGGATTTTCTTCTATACTATAATAAAATCTTAATCCACCAAATTTTTCTTTAACTTGTAGGGCAATGACTTCAATGGTTTCATCACCAATAATATTTATTATATCTTCACATAATTTATCAATAAGTTGAAACCATCCATCACCACATGACATTCCCCAACCCATACATGTTCTTTGTATATCACCACCATAATCTCTAAATATATTTGGGTATTTTTCAACTAATTTTTTTTCAAGTCTTTTATCCATTGTTTATTTCCTTTATTATATTATCAAAATTATCCATATTTTCTAATAAATGTTCAGGAACATAAATTGTATTATTTTTTCTAATTTTAGGATTTATATTTGATCCTTTAATCCAACCAATAAAAGATATTTCTGGACTGATAGATTTAATATATTTACCAATAGCGAAAATATAAATAAAATATGGAGATAAATGATATGCCTTATCTTTTATATACATCCCTTTACAATCTTTAGTAGTTTTAACATCTAAAAAAGCATTACCAATTACAAAATCATATTTATCTCCACCAATTTTATCAGACCAATCAACTTTTAGATTTTTTAGAATAGCAAATCCACTTTCTCCTAGTAATCCAAGAAATTCGGAATCTTTATTATAAATTGTTTGGCTTTTATGATTTTTATGAAGTTCATATCTTCTTTTAGCTATCACTTTACATTTTTCTGTATATGAAGTTGGAATTCTAACTTTATAGTTAGTTTTTCTTCTTTCTGTTTTTCTAATTCCATAATTTTCTAATATTGAAAATTCATTTAAATTCATTTTTCTCCTCATTTGGTGGAGGTGGTGGGAGTCGAACCCACGTCCGCAAAAGTTCAATTTTTGATACTACGTTCATAGCTAACCTTTATACACCTCATCCACCTCACTCTATGGTGGGGTTAGCGAAACTAAAAGGTGGGAGGGTTAGTAACATATTTTAAGATTATATTTTGTTACTATAAATATAATCCGATCTTCTTAGTCGACGTTCCATCTCAATTCAGAAGATTAACTGAGTGGAACGGAATTATGCCGCTAGGGCAAATTCTTGGTAATAATCATCTGCGATTATTTTAAATAGTCATGTTTTTAACGGAGTTCACATTGACCAATCTCCGGAACGCATCTCTAATCTCTTCTCCTACGTCGAAACCAATTTCACCCCCAGATTTGTAGCGAAATCACATACCCATTCGCTATTAGATACAAATTTGATTCCTCTAATATCTTTTTCAATTTTTCCGAATAATGCTTCTTGTGCTCCTTTACTTGTCATATAAATAAGGATCAAGTATGAGGCACTATCTGGATGGTCACTTACGCTTAAACTTCCATTTATTATTGCTTGAATATCCTTATCTTCTTTATATCCAGTGATAACACTGTTTTCTAAAATAAGAGCTAATGCATCAGCATTTCTTTGAGTAGCTTGATTAATAACAAAATTAGCATATAAATTAAAATCAATATGGTGTACATTTCTTAGTGGTAAAATAAAATTATCTTTTATTAAGAAATATGTTGGATCTATTTTACCGTTTTCGGTAAGTTCAAAACTATACTTATTAAATATATCAGAAAGAGCATTTTTTAATTTTTTATCCATTTTTTAACCTTCTATTTCTAATCTATTACAAAGAAAATTTACACCTGTTTCTTGTTCA
The DNA here is from genome assembly GCA_003645695.1 of Spirochaetota bacterium. Lineage (GTDB taxonomy): Bacteria > Spirochaetota > B62-G9 > B62-G9 > B62-G9 > B62-G9. The sequence continues at coordinate 2,073 of QNBN01000164.1, forward strand.
TCGTCATATTTAACATGGACTATAGTAATAAGATTCCAGTTCCCATACATATCCATAAATTTATACTGAAAAATTGGATCATATTGATCAACATTTGGTAGTTTATAACCAACCATTGATGGAACTTCATCAAAATCTTTTTGAGTCAGTTTAACTGAACCTTTTCCAATAAAATTTGAGATCATAGTTTCAATTCCTTTCACTGGAGGGATAGGTGGGATTTGAACCCACGACTGAGAGATTTAGAGTCCCCCTGCTCTAGCCGCTGAGCTACTATCCCCACCTTATTTATTTAATATATCCACCCATTTTAAACCACGTTACTACTTCTTTTATCTCATCTAGTGTTGGTTTAAAATTTTTTGCTATTTCTTCAGCTTCCTTACTTATAGTGAAAGCACTCCCTGTTAAAAAACCTTTCTCTATCAATTCATTCATTGTTTTTATTACAAAAATAACACATTTATCCTGCCTTGATAAACTTACCCCCCTTGCATTTTGAATCCAATCCAATTTTTTTAAACCAGAGCATTTTTTACAAGGTTGATCGCCTTCTAGATTAGGATCTATTCCTGTTCCTTTACATCTAGAACATTTTATCTTTTCAGTCATAATAAATTAAGCCTTTTAAAGTGTTTACAAGTAATATCACTTGCAATTGCTGTTACTTCATTATTCAAATCTGGTTCACGGAATTCAATATAATTAATATCTTCTATGTCTAATTTACATTTCAATTTTTCTAGTTGGTTTAAATTTTTTACGCCCAAGTATATTAATGTTTCATTTTGCCAACGGGAAAAATGGCTATGCAGCAAGTATTGTGCTACCGTATGACCTGCCTGCACAGCCATTTGAGAAGTCGTTAAATCTTTACGCACGATTATATAGAGCTTCTTCATCAATCTGGTCTTCCCATTCTTTTCTGATTTTATCAAGCATATGGCTACTTGGGCTATTACCATCTCTTGGTTGTTCAATCCTATCGTAAGGAGTATTGTTAAACATATTACAATAAATAATATGCATATGTCGATACTTCCAACTCCAGCTCACAGCTGCCCACCCAGAACACTCCTGTTGAAGTTTTTCTGGTGCTTTATGATAATTATCAGGTTTTCTTAAGGGACGACATCTCTTGATTTTCTGCGCTAGAGATTTTTGTTCTTCTTTAATTTTTAGTTTTAATTCTTTTTTAGTCATGATAAAAGTCCTCCGTTTTTAAGTTTTTTTAAAAGAAAGTTTTATTTAAAAAAACTTTGGAGGATCTCTTACATAACCCTATGGTGGCTGTGCTATCTAGTCATCAGCCCAATCTTGGTGGCGGAAATCAGGTTCTTCTTTAACGATAAAACCCTCTGTTTCATCGGAGGCATTATTTTGGGAATCATCATTCCCGCTAGCTCCTCTCACATCACCGATACAATCTTTAGGATTTATCCTAATTATCATAATAATGTCTTCTCCTTTTCTAGAAGTTTTATTTATGTTCTGAATTGCTTTAGAGGTTAGATTGTAATTTCAATCTTCGATTTCTAATATTAATTAATTTATCATTATGTTTAAAAGATTTAGAAAGAAAGTCAGTATATCTTATAGTATAACCATATTTTCTAGTAATATTCTAACATGATTATTCTTCTTCTCCACCCAAAAAGTTCTTCGTATATCAACCACTATATTTTGGACGCTGGATAAAAAATAACTAGTTTAGTGACTGCTCTGGATGGCTAAAGCCACCAGCTAATTCCAAATCTTTGTTTTAGATTAAAGATGAACCAGGAAAGATCTTTAATTATTTCAAGTTGTTCTTGGAGGTAGGATATTTTTGACTTATTACCCGAGATTAAACAAGTATAAGATTTACAAGATTTCATTATTTGCCTTTTTGGTATTATTTAGATTTGTTGTTTATATATTTGTTCTAAATAATTTTCCTAGAAGACTCATAATTCATCCGGATGGTTAAAACCACCGGCTTTCTTCTGGTCAAAATGTAAGCATTTTAATGGATTTCTCAACTCACTCTATCTAGTTCATTTTTAGCAAACTCTTAAGTTTTGATAGACCAATAATATATAGTATGTGGAACTACCTCAAATTTTGTTAGATCAAGTTTACTTACTTTATGGAGTGGTTCTGTAAGACCATTAACTAAACCAACTGACCCTTTATTAACAAACTCTACTTTAAATGCTTCATTTCCTTCACCACTAACTTTAACCCAGTCGCCTTTTTTTATTTCTTTCATTATTTTCTCCAGTTCAATGATATTGGTGAGGGGATAAGGAATTGAACCTCTGCGTCGCCCACCAGCCTATTTAATGACAACGAGTTTACAGCCCGCCGACTGGAAATCCCCCCATTTATTTTTTAAGTTTTCTTTTTTCATCAACAACAAATTTAACAACTTCAAAGAAGTCATCAAATTCAACGATTTTGTAGAATTTTGTTCTAATATAAAAATAAAAATTCCAGAATCTTTTTTTGACTCTATACTTTGTTCCGTACTTAATTATACGAAAATTATATTTAGTAGTTTTGGCTGCTCCCCTGATTCCATAATCTTACCTCTTATTTGAAATTGTTTTTGTAATCTTTGTGTAATGAATGGTTACAACCTGTTTTGATACACCAAGAAGTTACTTTATTTCTTATAAAAACTAGACCACAATGTTGGCAGACTAGATATGGGATTCGCTTCGTCAATTTCACTGGTTTATGTGCTTCAAATTTATAAGTTTCTTTTTCATCTTGAATTTCAGCTGGAACCCACATAAGAGATTGCCTTTCATAGTTAATGGTGGGCGAGACAGGAATTGAACCTGTATACTTCATCTTGTAAGGATGATGGCTAACCGCTCGCCGTCACTCGCCCACCAGATTTGTATTTTCTTAAATACTTATTTCATTTTGTCATTTTGTAATTAGATTGACATTTTTATTCTGTGCCTTCCATAAATGTTTTGCACAATATTCCCAACCATGTTGCTCAACTAACTTTTCAGCTTTCTTGTCTGAAACACGTTGAATTTCTTCACCTTTTTTGATACATTTCATTTTTAACATCCTTCCGCATTATAGCTGTCTTTTGCACAATTTGGACATAACCATGTATTAGCTATGATCATCTCATAACCTGTCTGTTTAGTTATATCATTTGGATTATCGCCTTCATAGAATGTTTGCTCACCACACTTAGAGCATTCTATTATTCCTTTACCGCTCATTTTGGGTCCTTTCACTTAAATTCAAATATTCTATCTGAATCTAAAGTAAATTTATCAACAGTTTGTATGATTTCTTCCGATCTAACCCACTCTAAGTAATAAATTCCAGGATCGGTCTTTGCAGACCATTCTTGACTTTGTATGATTTCTTTCGATCTAACCCACTCTAAGTAATAAATTCCAGGATCGGTCTTTGCAGACCATTCTTGACCAGGTGTAAGATTACCAACTATAAAATGAATTGGTTTGGAAAAATATTTTATTTTATGATCTACTCTATAAAGAAAATATTCTATCGGTTTATCCGATTTATTTATAAATGTTATTTCGTATTTTTTGAAAGTAAATGCTTTAGCCATAGAAATTGGACTAAATACTATCAACAAAGTACAAAGAATATTAGCATAATATTTTACCACTTTTTCACTCATTATTTAATCCTTTCTTCTAACCATTTATCATATGATTTTCCTTCAGAACTCCAAATCCAACTATATATCTCACTTTGAAGTATCATTCCATTAAAATATGATGTTATAATTGGATCAATATAATCCCTCAGTTGACCCATTAATTTTGATGGAATTCCTTCATTACTTGAAAATCCTAAAGAATTCTGTTCAACGTTTACTTCACATTCAAGTATTTTTTTTGCAGGGATATCATAACTTGTTATGTCATATACTTTTAAAGTACCTTTTAGAACCCGTAAAAGAGGACTCATAAAAGTCCACTTAATATCAATTCTTATCATATTACTTTACCTTTCTAGTGGCGGCGGGTAGACGAATCGAACGCCCACGTGTCACCGTGCCCACGGGTTCAAACCGTGTTGCCGACCATTCAGCGGTACCCGCCATCGTCCAATTTCAAAACAACATCTGAAGAAAAATAGAAACCAGCAACTCTTTGGTTTCATTGGATTATCTCGTAATATTATAATGGTAAAGATTTTTTCCGTTCTTAATTCCCTTTCTAAATACTGGAGTAAGATCTAAATCTATAGGCAATTTAAAAATTTTCTTCAGTTCAATAAAATTTGGTTCTTTGGAGTTTATATCTTCAATGGAAAGTATTCCGTTTTCAATATTATGTGCTGCTTCATTTTTTATAAGTTTATTTGCAATATCTTCTTCTACTTCAATAATATCATCTGGATCAAATCGAATTTCATCAAGTATTATTGGAATAAATAATTGAATTTGCAAATTTTCTCCTTTCTTATTTGGCGGAGAGTGAGGGATTCGAACCCTCGGTGGTTTTACCCACTCTCGCTTAGCAAACGAGTACCATCAACCAGCCTCGGTCAACTCTCCATTTTTTGTTTATCCTCACTATTATTTTTATTCTTGTTTTTAATGAACTGTTTTCCTTCTTTTAGAGCATTAATAAATGAATCAATATGTTCTTCCCCTTCAAGTATAAA
>QNBN01000165.1 GCA_003645695.1 Spirochaetota bacterium
AAAACCTGGAAGAGTTTGAGAAAGATCTGAAACACAATCAGGATGTAATCCGTCATATGAAGATTAGATTGTAGCTCGCATAAGTTTTATGATCTTTCCTGAATTAACCCTTAAGAATATACTATTAAATTTCACATAAAAAGGTGGTTGAGCTGTGTGAAAAGGCGTATATTTAATTTAGATTAAAAAAAAATTTAGAGGTTTTAGGTATGAGTTGGGATATAAATCATGTAATTCTTGTTGGAAGATTAACCAGGGATCCAGAATTAACCTATACACCCTCGGGTACTGCTGTATGTAGATTTTCTATTGCCGTGAACCGTTCATCAGGACCAAGCTCAGAGAATAGTGGAGACAATTCTACAAGTTACTTTAATATTGTTACATGGAATAAAACAGCTGAAATTTGTAAAGAATATCTTTCAAAAGGGAAACAGGTTGGTATTGACGGAAGACTTCAACAAAGAAGATGGGAAGGGCAGGATGGCATAAAGAGAAGCACTGTTGAAATAGTAGCTTCAAATGTGCAGTTCTTTGGGCCATCACGCATTACATCTGGCACTCAGGAGAGTTTAGGAGGGCAACAGGATTTAGAAAAAAAACCTATTTCCAGTGATGAAGGTAAAACTGCAGAGAATAATGATGAAGATATTGAGCCTTTTATTTCGGAATTAGATGATGATGAAATACCTTTTTAATAAAAGATATTCTCAACATTATTTATGTAAGTATCAAGATTTATTCATTTAAAAATATATTAGTGAGGTTAAAGAAATATGGAAGATAAAGATTCTCCAGATGTAAAAAGTTTAGATGAAAGTCTGGCCAAAGAGAGCTCTTCTCGGGAAACTCTCATAAATGAAAACATTAATGGAGAGACGCCAGAAGTAGCAGCCATTAAGGAAGAAGCTACGGAAAAAGAAGAATCAGTGGTTGAAACTGCTGAAATTAAGAAAACAGCTACTGTAACTGGTCAGAGAAGGCCTCAACAGCAGAATGAAGATTTTCAAAAGAAGAGAATGTATTTTAGAAAGAAAGTTTGTAGGCTTTGTACTCAAAAAGCTAACCATGTGGACTATAAAAATGTCGATCTTTTAAGAAGATATGTAACTGATAGAGGCAAAATATTACCTAGAAGAATAACCGGAAATTGCGCAAAGCATCAGAGAATGCTGGCTAAAGCCATTAAAAGAGCCAGAATGGCTGCTCTGTTACCCTTTGTTTCAAAATAATATAGCCTTTTATTATAACCCAGAGGATCGATGCTTTTATTTTTTCAATGACATTTTTTGAATGTTCGGACTATAATATTATATGATAACTATAGTTTTGATATAAAATCTATAAAAGGTGAACCAATTATTAAGGTATGAGAAGAAAATCTTTTTCCAAATTTTTTAAAGGATCCATTCTCGAATATTTCAAAACCTACATTGATAACTTCAAGGCAAGAGTTACATATAAAAATATCCTATCGGGTATTTATTTTCCAAAAATTTTTGATGATATATTTTCCCTCGATAAAAATCCTGTCAAAGAAAGATTTCAGAGTTTTAGAGAAAGAGTATCTTCAATAGAAATACAGGTAGAATGGAAAGAGATAGTAGAAGCACTCCTTCTAACAATGTTGACCATGTTTTTATATATGTCTGCATTTTTAGCTGAGTTCTCTTTTATTCCTTTAATGATTATTACAATAAAAAGGGGATGGAAAGAAACCTTTTTTTATCTAACATGGTCGATAATTGTTATTTATTTTATTAATGCAAAAAATTTGACTTATTCACCCATGGAAGGCAGACTACTTCTATTTTCACCTCTTCATTATAGTTTCCAATATATAAGTAGCCATATTGGTATTGAAGGAAGAGGACTGCTTGATTATTATCTGCTATATGGAGTTTTTGGTATATTTTTAGGACACCTTGTTGGGAAAAATTATAAGTTAAGATACATAATTTTTCTGAGTGTTATTTTTTATATTGGTTTAATTTTTATTACTTTTATGATAGCAAGTAGCATAAACGGCTTTAGTAGTTTTATTAATGGCTATTACAGATATGTGGATGAGGCAACGAAAAACTATATAAACAGTTCTATTGCCCACCTGAATAGCTTCAAGGTATTGTTAGCTACAAAGGGGATTGATTATTTAGATTTTAAAAATAAGCTAGCTGTTGCAGTAGAGACTTATAAGAAAAATATTATATTCGGATTAGCGCCCAAAGGTGGTTATTTAATAAAACAGATAATAATGGTATTTTTAGGAGTATTTTTTGTTAAACTTTATTTTAGAGGCAAATTGAAGAGAGCTGCTCTTGATTTTGATATAATAGATTATGAAATAGATGACATATGGATTTGGGGATTTATTTTTTCGTGGGGTCTTGTATACATCAATCTTTATTTAAAGAATAGCATTCTTGATATAGTTGCATGGAACTCAGCTGTAATATTCTCGTTCCTGTTTTTTCTTAGGGGTATTTCAATTGTGAAACTTATTGTTGTAAAATTGGGCATACCACAATTTATTCTATATATTATTTTTATATTACTTTTGGTTTACTCTTTTATACTGTTTATTATTTTAATAACAGGATTGGGAGTAATAGATATCTGGCTGTATATTAAAGAAAAATTACAGAAAATAGATTAGGAGAGTGACTGATGAAGGTGATTTTGGTGAAAGACATCCCAGAGTTGGGAGAAGAAGGTGATGTAGTAGATGTAAGACCGGGTTATGCAAGGAATTATTTGTTCCCTAAAGGATTAGCAGTAGAAAATAATCAATTTAATCAAAACAGGATTAAGGCACAGAGGAAAAAATTTGAATTGAAGAAAATAAAAAAGAGGGAAGAAGCTATAAAACTGGCAGAGGAACTCTCAAATCTCTCTATTAATATTACTGCTTCTGTAGCAAAAAATGATAAGCTATTCGGTGCCATTCATGAAGCAGATATTGCAAAGGCACTTTCCGATCTTGGCTATACAGTTGAGAAAAAAAATATTATGCTCAAAGATCCAATTAAAGCACTCGGTGTTTATAAAGTACCTGTGAAGATATATGAGGATATAAAAGCCGAACTCAAAGTTTGGGTTGTCAAGGAATAATATAGAATAGATTTGATAGTAAGTAATTGTTCAATATTGCCTATACCAATTTATTTTAATAAGAATATCGAGTATTAAAAAAATGGGAGATCTGGAAGGCGGAATAAAGACAAATCTTGAAGATAAAATCCCTCCACAAAACTTAGAAGCTGAAAAAGCTTGCATCGGAAGTATGCTACTGGATAGAGAGGCGATAGAAGCAGCAATTGATGTGCTTAAAAGTGAAGATTTTTATCGCTATCAACATAGGATAATTTTTGATGCAATTTTGGAGCTCTATAAGCAGTCGATTCCTGTAGATGTAGTAACAATAGCAGATTATCTTAAATCTGTTTCCCAGCTTGATAAAGCTGGCGGTGCTTCATACCTCTCTTCTCTCCTTGATGAAGTACCAACGTCGGCAAATGTAGAATATTATGCAAAAATAGTCGAACAAAAATCCCTTTTAAGAAAATTAATAAAGGCAGCATCGACAATTATAGCAATGAGCTATAATACGGACAAGGATGTTTATGAAATTATTGATGAGGCTGAAAAACTGATTTTTGATGTCACCGAAAGAAGGGTGGCCAAGGGATACTTTCATATCAATGAAGTTATAAAGGAAAGTATCGAGGCCATTGAGAAGTTATACCACAAGAGGGATATGTACACAGGGATTCCCAGTGGTTTTAAGGAGTTTGATGATCTTACCTCCGGGTTTCAGAATTCAGAACTTATAATTATTGCCGCAAGGCCGTCTGTGGGTAAAACCGCATTTGCATTGAATATTGCTCAAAATATAGGTATAAGACAGAAAAAGAATGTTGCAATATTTAGCCTTGAAATGTCAAAGGAAGCACTTATTCAAAGAATGATGTGCTCAGAAGCTAGAATTGATAGTCAGAAATTGAGAAAGGGTTTTCTTAGTGATGAAGACTGGGCTCCTTTAACAACAGCAGCAGGGAAACTCGCTGAGGCTAACATATTTATAGATGAAACCCCTGCTATTACGGATATGCAACTTAGGGCAAAGGCCCGTCGTATCCAATCGAGGCACGGACTTGATATAATAATAGTTGATTACCTTCAATTAATGACATCCACAAGAAGAAGGAATGAGGGGAAAACTCAGGAAATCTCGGAGATATCTCGCTCTCTTAAGGCCCTTGCAAGAGAATTAAATATACCGGTTATTGCCCTATCGCAGCTATCAAGAGCTGTTGAATCGAGGAGTAGAACTGATAAAAGACCAATACTCTCGGATCTTAGAGAATCGGGAGCAATAGAACAGGACGCTGATCTTGTAGCCTTCTTATATCGAGAAGAGCTGTACAACCCCGATACAGAGAATAAGGGTATTGCTGAGATTATTATTCAGAAGCAGAGGAATGGTCCAACTGGTACAATTAAGTTGAAGTTTTTTGACAGGTATACGAGATTTGAGAATCTTGAGAGAAGAGAAATTGACATCCCAATAGATATATAGAATTAAATTGTACTGGAAGCATAACGTTTAAGTTTAGTAGTTGGATATTAGGTATACGTCATTATGGGGGAATATGCACAAGGTTAACGAGCAAAGAAAAAACGGTTTGTTTTGTGTCTTGTAGAATTGGAATATTCAGCCCTGTTTAAAGGTTATTTTTTAACATCAGCTGTGATTCTAGCGATTAATCATAAAAAATTGCTCGGCTCTAAAGCCATTTATATCCTTAAAATAAAAAAGGAGGCCCTTTTTAGTCCTCCTTAAAAAATAGTCAGAAAAACTCCCAATTATTAAAAAACCTTAATTTAGTCATTCGTTACCCCGGGCTTAACAGGGAATGTACCCTTATCTGTAGAGTCTGGATCCTCACGTTTTGACAACAGTGCCTTCTCTATAGGCCTTCAGATAATTTGCACAATATGGATCCTTGTTGAGAAGTGCCTCGGTTGCTTTAATTAGACTTATCATAATTGGATCAAGCGGATCTATCAGTGCTCCGTCCATTCCGTAGGTCATTGCCATTACCATAAAAGCCCTGTTTATCTGTTTTCTTGCAGGTAATCCATATGAAATATTGCTCAATCCTGCTATTACTTTAACTTCTGGGAATTCCTTTTTAATTCTCTTTACGGTATCTAATAGAACAAGTCCATAGGTTGTGTTAACACTTAGCGGATTGGTGATGGGATCAATGGCAATATCTTCAATTTTCTTTCCTTCTTTAACCAGATCATTTATAATGCTGGAAGCTATTTTGAATCTTGTATCTGCATCCTCTGGTATTCCATTATCATCAATACATAAACCTAGAATGTATGAATCGTATTCTAGAGCAAGGGGCAATACCTTTTTCCATCTTTCAGATTCTTTTGTAATAGAATTAATTAAAGGTTTGCCATTTTTGTGCATCTTCAAGCCTAACTCAAGAGCTTCAGGCCTGGGACTATCAATTGCTAAGGGTTTTTTTGTTACTTCCTGAATGATGTTGATAGCCCATTCAAGTTTTTTTACTTCATCAAAGACAAATGCTCCGGCGTTTACGTCGATGAAATCAGAACCAGCCTTATCCTGTTTTATTGCAAGGTTCTTGATGTATTCTTCATCGTTTTTTTCCATCGCCTCTTTTACTTTTTTCCTTGTAGAGTTTATAAGTTCTCCAACAATTATCATATTAAACCTCCGTAATTAATTATTTTTATACTATTTTAACTAATAGTTAAGTTTTTAGCAATATATTTTTTTTGGAAATATTAACAGAAAAAAATCTATTTTTCGTAAAATTCATACGAAGAAAAATAACAGGTGTTAAAATTTGATAATCGACCTTTCATTATATCTTTTGTTATATTAATATATAAGGTATGATATAGTGTAGACTAATCCAATAAAAAAAGGAGATATTCTATGGACAACATGAGAGTAGGTGATGAGAAGACCCTCGTATCAATGGATAAGATTCTCCCTCAGAAGTTGTATATAGTTCCTATGAAAAGTAGACCTATTTTTCCTGGTATCTTTATGCCTCTTATAATTGGTGGAGAAAAGTACATAAAAACAGTGGAAAAATCAATGGAAACTGATGGATTTATCGGCCTTGTTCTGGTTAAAAACCCTGAATTAGAAAGGGATGAAGAAGAAAACTTTTTTAAGGTCGGTACTGTGGCAAAAATTATTAAAAAGATAAACTTACCCGATGGGAAGATAAATATCTTCATAAATACCCTGAAGAGGTTTGAAATCAAGAAGTTTTTATCCTTCGAACCCTATATAACAGCTGCAATTAATTATATAGATGAAAAAGTAGAGATGGATGATGAATTGCAGGCAATGATAAGGACACTCTACGCCGAGATTAAGGAGGTATCGGAGGACAATCCCTTCTTTACAGAAGAGATCAAACTGAATATGGCTAATCTGGATGGTGCAGAGAAGGTAGCAGATTTTGTTGCTTCCATCCTCAACATAGAAAGAGAAGAGCAGCAAAAGATACTTGAAACATTTAATATTAAAGAAAGAATAGAAAAGGTTTTAATCCTCTTGCATAAAGAGAAAGAGCTGATGAAGCTTCAGAAGAAGATTCAGGAACAGATAAATGAGAAAGTTACAAGGCAGCAGAGGGAGTTCTTTTTAAAAGAACAG
>QNBN01000166.1 GCA_003645695.1 Spirochaetota bacterium
TTGAGACCAATAATCTTTTGAGGCTAAAAAATGGCAATATTAATTCAAACCTCAATACCCTTGGTTTGAAATTTGAAGGCTCTACTGATAGGTATCACTATTTTTCGGAATTGGCCTTTAGCTACTATGGTAAATCCAATTTTTCTACTAATAATGACAATTTAGGAGAGTTGGCAAACCTTCAATCAGTTACTCCGATTGAACTAAATCTAAAAGAAGGCTACCTTGATCTGTATAGTTTTTTATTTCCCTTTATGGATGCAAGGGTTGGTAAACAGATTATAGTATGGGGAACTGCAGACAAAGTTAACCCAACAAGTAATATCTGTCCATCAGATATGAGTAATCTACTGGATTTTGGTAATAAGTTAGGTATAAATGCTTTTCAATTAAACTTTTACATGGGGAATGCATCTCTTTCCACCATCTATATTCCTTCTTTTACCCCTTCTTTACTTCCTTCGGATTTTCTTGCATTATCCGGAATTGCTACTGGAGGAGACTATAAGGTTGATTTGCCATCCCAGAAACTGGGCATAACATCACAGGCAGCAGTAAAGTTTGAAATGCCGATATCTACTTTTGATTTTTCTGTAAGCTACTACTATGGAAGATACAGCATACCAAACGCATACAAAGTAGTAATAAATCCAACAACGTATGCTGTAACTTCAACCTCTATGTTCTTCCCTAAAGTACAGGTTATAGGAGCTGATTTTTCCGGTTCTCTGTTTGATCTCGGAGTCTGGGGTGAAGCTGGATATTTTATCCCTGAAAAATACAATCTTAATACTTACGCAAATGGTAACCCCATTCCAATCTCATCTGACAAAACGGTGGATGACCCTTATTTGCGGTACGTTCTTGGCTGTGATTACACATTTAAAAACGGTATATATGTCAATACTCAGTTTATCCATGGATTTGATGCTGAAATAACGAAGGATAATTTGAATGACTATATGATTTGTCGTGCGGAAAAAAGCTTTTTCAATGATAAACTTAAGATTTCACCCCTTACACTTTTTATAACAACTGGAGATTGGGGTAACATTAAGAATAACTATGGTATTGGTTATATGCCGGAGATATACTACTATCCAGTTGATAATATAGAAATTGATCTCGGTTGCTATATTTTAGGAGGCAAAGGAAATAATATGGTTAGCAACATGAAAGATAAGGATATGCTTTTTCTCAAGGCCAAAGTGAGCTTTTAATTCTTTAAAATTGTAAGGATAAATAACTTTGCTAATTATATTCAAACAAAACGCGGCAATACTGCGATTGTTTGTTGAGGCGTTATTACGAACAGGAGATAAATATTCTAAAATAAATATTCTATTGAAGCAACAATGAAATTAAAGCTTTTATTATATTTCGTGGTGATTGGACAATTCTCCCTTTATAAAAAACAATTTTAAAAAAGTTATTTGTATTTTTTGACAAATTATCAAAATTTGCTAAAATATAATAAGGACCATCAAGAAAGCTCTGAACTTTATTTATGGGAATAATACAGGAAAAAAGTAAGACTAAAGGCATTTATAAGAGACCAATCATTGGAATACATTTAAATTTTCAACTATCTTATTTGTGGAAATATTTTTTAACTTTTATATCGTATTGCTGATATAATAAAAAAATCAGTGACATCTTAGTAGATGCTGTTGGAAAACGAACAATATCCATAAAGTATCCTATGAATACAGTTTTTTATTGCTGGTGCTATTCTTGACGGTATTGCTAAACTTACCGAACAATACCTTGTGTTTAACCTCAGAAGGGCAAAAGACTTCAGATACCGTTTCTGGAGCTACAATGTAGAAAATTTTTTTTACAGATACAGGATATGTAATAAAATATCCATTTAAAAGAACCTTAAAAGAAGCTGCAGACTGGTACAAGATGATGGGGTGGATAAAATGAATGTTTTAGTTACAGGCGCCACTGGATTTAAGGAAAGAACCAACTATAACCCCTTATAGAGTAATAAAAGCTTCAAAAGACTTTATATATAGCTGTCGAAGGGCTATTAATGATTTAAACTATAAGCCTGAATCCAATATCAATTATAATTTAACAAAAACTATAGAATGGTACAATTCATTAGGGGGTAAATACTGATTATGAAGTATGTCTGGGATTTGCAAAACCCCGATATTTTTGAGATATTTATGTCCTTTTTAATTGTTTATGGTGTTATATACAGAATTATTATCCCCATAGTAATGAAGAACAGACGTCTTTGGGGATTTACTCCTAACCAAAATGTTCATCTCATAAGATATTCATCATCCTTCCTGTTCTTTTTTATTATTTTTTATGCAATAAAAGTTGTTATAAAGAGTGAACCATCAAGATTTGGCATTAGGCTATCCTTTCCATTGGTTGGCTTAATTTTATATGTAACTGTTTTTCCCATACTATTGAAGTATTCAATATATCAGAGCAGGAAATTACCAAATGACACAAGAATAAAATCTTTAGGTTTAAACATTATTGAAATAATAAAAATCCTTATAAGTTGGATTTTTTATATAACCGGATATGAAATGCTCTATCGGGGAGTTTTTTTGTACTCCCTGATTCCTGTTATAGGAAAGTGGGAAGTAATAACTGTTGTGACATCTATATATTTTTTTGATCATGTATCTAAAGACTATTATGTAACTTTAGGCGCATTTTTTATAGGGGTAATTGCAAAACTTTTGTTGGAAAGCGGGTTTAAAGAAAGCTACGGTGATTCCCCCTCATTTTACAGCATGGAAACAGCAGAAAAAAATTCAGAATTAAAGGAAATAGCCGATCGAATAGGAATTAGAACAGCATATTTTACAATATATAACAAGATCTTTGTTAAAGAGGCCAAACAAAACAAGTATTTTACTGTTACCAATGCATTTTTTGAATTTGATTACAGCAACTGTATTAAATGTCATGTGTGTTATGAAATATGTCTCACCGAATCAAAATCAATCTTCATTAATGATGAAAATTATCCCGTATATATTTACAAAACCTGCATTAAATGTTACTGTTATTTAGAAAACTGCACTGCAGGTGCTATATATTTAAGATAATGCCATTCAGGAGATAAATTATGCAGGAAGTTGAGATTAGGAAAGTAAAAACAAAGAAGGATAAGAGAGAGTTTATTAATCTTGCATATAATATGCATAAAGATCACAAACAGTGGGTACCCCCACTTTATATGCATGAAAGGCACTATATAGATCCCAAAAAGAACCCTCATATGAAATATTCTGAAACAATATGTCTTCTTGCCTACAAGAATGGCAAACCGGCAGGAAGAATAATGGGAATTATAAATACTAAGTTAAATGAAATCTGGAATATAAAGCAGGCAAGATTTTGTAATTTTGAAAGTATCGATGACCAGGTGGTATGTCATAGCCTCTTCTCAGAGATTGAAAAATGGGCAAAGTGTTATAAGATGGAAAAACTTGTAGGCCCACTTGGATTTTCAAACCAGGATCCACAGGGCTTTCTGGTGGAAGGATTTGAAGAAAGGCCATCAGTAGGAACAATATACAACTTTGAATACATACCTCGGCTTGTAGAAAATGAAGGATTCACCAAAGAGGTGGACTATGTAACCTACAGAATTCCTGTTCTTAAAAAGGTTCCGGAGATATACGAAAAAATTTCTAACAGGACTTTAAACAGGATGCAGGTCAAACTTATAGAGTTTCATTCAAAAGGAGAGATAAAAAGAATATTGCCCGACGTACTTAGATTCATGAACAAGACATATAAGGATATCTATGGATTTATTCCCCTTACAGAAGATGCCATCAAAAAAGCTACCAAAAATTATAAAGAGATTATAGACCCAAATTTATTAAAGGTTGTCGTTGATAAAGATAACAATATAATTTCTTTCATACTTGGAATAAAGGATATTACCCCTGGATTCATAAAAGCAAGAGGAAGACTTTTACCATTCGGATATTTTATAATTAAATCTACCCAGAAAAAGTCAAAAAGGTTGGATCTGTTACTTGGTGCTATAGCCGAAAGATACAGGGGAAAAGGCCTCGATACTTTGATGGCAATTGCCATGATTAGAACAGCTAACAAACTCGGAATGACCTATGTTGATAGCCACCATGAGCTTGAGACAAACACCAAAGTACAGGCAGAGATGAAAAGAATGGGAGGATGTATTTACAAGAGGCATAGGGTATATAAAAAGGAATTGTAGGACTTTATTGGCCAACATCGATTAGAGGCAATTGTTATTAAGGCCGCATACGCTGTCATAGCGAAGAGGACGTTATTTCAACACGGCAATCTCTTTTTTAATGTCATGGCGAGGAATGAACGAAGTAAATGACGAAGCAATCTCCATCCTTGTAGCAACTCGGGATTGCGTCGCTAACGCTCGCAATGACGTCGGTGTCACTCTTTTTGTCATTACAAAATAAGAAAATCAAGGTTCTAAATGACAGTAGAGAGCATTTATTGTCATCCCCGATCTAATCGGGGATCTAATAAAAAGTATATTAATCTCCACTTACTTTAGCCCTACAAAAACCGAGATTGCGTCGCTTCGCTCAAGGAGTCGCTGCGCTCGCAATGACGTCGGCGGATGATGTCAGAAATTGCGCAGCTTTATTTGCAATGATATCGGTGGGCATTCTTTATGTCATTGTGAGGAGGGCGTAAGCCCGACGCGGCAATCTCTTTTCTTTTACTTTCGTTAATCCAATATTGACCCATTTTTTTATCTTACAATATGAACTTAAATTCCGCTATAAAAATAAAATTAAAAAGAATCAGAAAAAACTTTTACAACTGATATTTTCTTCAAGCAGGTCATTCATTCAAATTTTTATTGGAAAAAAGGGAAGTTTGATCTACCTGAAACTGGTTATTCAAGAATTCTTTCTGTTGAAAAATCTCCATATTTCATTCCTCAATTCAGAGGAATTGCTAAAGATGGGAAAAGGAGATTAGATTTAATAAGATTGTTTCCCGTTTCAGAAAATTCCTCTTAAAAAAGGACTTTTGATAGTTATTATTCTACCAGAAAATTTCAAGATATGAAAGTATGGGAAGGACACAATTTCAAGGATTGGTATGGAATTAAAATTGTAAAACTTCCAAAAATTAAAGATGATTTAGAAAAATTAATTGAGGAGGAATAAAATGGAGGGAAAATTATACAAAATTAAACCTTTTAAGTTTGTCAAGAATTTTGGGAAATATTCTGCAACTGTTACTTTTGGAACTTATTATGTATATAAGTACGATAAGAAATGGTATTGGGAATATTAATTTGAGGAATATTATAACGAGGTTATAGAGGAATGTGGATCATTGAAAGAAGGAAAGAAGAAATTATGGGAACATTGGATAAAGAAATTAACAAAATGTTTAGTGGAGCATATAATATAATTGAGGAGATGGTAAGAAAGGAATTGGAAGGGGTAAATCCAAATTCAGAGCAAGTATATAAAAAACATGTTAAAAATAGAGATAAATTTAGAACTCCAGAATTTTTGGAAATGATTAATAGAAAAATTGCTTAAGGAAAGAATATGGCTTACTATAAATTTAGAAATTGGAAAATTCCAGAGAGGATGAGAGTACCAATTGAGAATTATCTGAAAAAGAAGATTAAACCAGGGGATTTTTTAATAGCAATATTTGAAAATAATTTTGTAGGAGCATTTGCTTATGCAGACGAAGAAAATTTAAATAATTTACCTGCTTATGGGTATTGGCTTTGGAATAAATTACTATTTGAGGTTTGGAAAAGTAAGGAGAAAGTTAGAAATTGGTTAAGGAAGGATAATTAAGATGAAAGAATTTGTAATGAAATATAAAGATTTGGAAATATATAATGTAGGAAATGCAATACAACGATTTAAAGAAAGGTTTTCTCAATATTCCATCGGTACATTCAAGAAACTTTTAAGAAGAGGAGTTGAGGAAGTAGACAAATTGTGTAACTTGAGACCCGACGAGTATATGTTGATTTATAGCAAAAGAGATTTGAAAATTCCTTTTGAAATAACAGATATAGGAAAAATCTTTACAGTATTAGAAATTTCTGAACACCCTATAGATTTGAAGGATGCTATAAAAGTAATAGTAGAGGCTATTATAAGGTATGACCTACCAAAAGAAGAAATAATCGAACTTTTGAAAGAGTTAAATATCAATCCACCCGAATATGTTGTAATGAATTTGGCTTCAAAATACAAAATGACCATTATAGATTCTATGGATAATACAGGGTATCATTTCTTTATTGAGGAAGGTAAACCTTATAAAACTTGGACGGAAATTTATATATATGATGAAGAAGATGAGAAATAATATAATTGATATAACCGATTATTTACCTAGGAATAGTAAATTATGGGTAACTTTCAAAGGCAAGATAAAAGTATATTAACTTGTAATCCCACGTTATTTGAAGAATTATTTTTATTTCTTATTGAAAATGAATAAAGATATTTTTTCAAATATTCCAATTGATATAGTCTTAATCCCTTCAATCAGGTCATTCATTCAAATTTCTCAACATTGAAAAACAATTTACTTCTTCTCATATTGTCTTAATCCCTTCAAGCAGGTCATTCATTCAAATTAAAGTCATTTGGGAAAA
>QNBN01000167.1 GCA_003645695.1 Spirochaetota bacterium
AGCAGCAGAAATTGAGCACATTTTATTTACTAAAGGAATTACAACTAAACATGGTTATAAATTTTTATCAAAACCCGAGTTGCCAGAAATAAAAGATATTTTTGACATTGAGGGACACAAGAGGAGGGTAGAAGCATGGAAGGATATAAAATGGTATGGTTGTGAAGCATGCTGTGAAACACCTAAAGGAAAAGTAATAAAACGAGCTTGGGTAAGAAATTTTGAAGGGATGTTGGCTTCACCATTAACTATTGTAGAAAATATTGCAAAACTTTTAGCTTTTTATAAGGCATCAATTCTACATGGAATAGAAATCTGAAAATGATGCCAACTTCACTTAACAGAGCGTATCTGGCTTCGTGCCTTCGGCACTTCGCCCAAATCCAGCCTTACGGCTGGACTTCAGATACACTCGAAACGTTGTCCAAAATCAGCCGAAGTGCCGTAAATTTAAGGAGGTGAGCGAAATATGAAATTAAGTGATGAGCAAATAAAATTGTTGCTTGATAAATTCGTAGCATCGGAAGAAGCACGAACATGGAGAGAGCAAAGATGGGAAGATCATAAACACTGGAAAGAATGGATAGATCCTAACAAATTGGATACTCTTTCAGATGATGAGTTAAAAAACAGATTCTTAGAATACTTTAACGAAGGCGCAGGAAGACATCCATTTAATGCTGTTTATAGGGATAGAACAGTTAGAGATATCAAGAAATTTAGAGAAGTAATGAAGTTTCTGCTTGATGAATCCATTCCAGTAAAGAAAAGGTTAAATGAGATTCTAAATAGAGATGGAAGGTTCCATATTGAAGGAATTGGTAAAGGTCTTGCGACTTCAATTTTAATGGACTTAGACCCACAAAAATACGCTACATGGAACAATAAGACAAATATGGGATTGGAAGCTTTGGGTTTAATTCCTGAATTTGCAAGGGGAGATGATTGGGGAACAAGATATGAAAAAGTTATGGAAGCTATCAGACATATTAAGGATTTAAGACCAGAGTTTAGCTTCTTAGAGGTTGACCATTTTTTGCATATAGTTTCTGCAACAGAAGAAGGTAAAGAAGCTGTTAGGGCATTAATTGAGGGTAAAGAAATATCTTCGGAAGTTTCCGAGACAATGAATCAAATATCAAAAGAAAAAGAAAGTATGGAATTCGTGATGGAGGAATATTTAGAGGAATTTATTGAGGAGAATTTTGATAAAATAGATTTTGAAGCAAAACTTGAGTTGTATCAAGATGAAGAAAATACTGGAAGACAATATCCTACCCCAGTTGGTAATATTGATCTGCTGGCCATAGATAGAAACAAGAAAGAGTTTGTAGTCATAGAGTTAAAGAAAGGGAGAAG
Source organism: Spirochaetota bacterium (assembly GCA_003645695.1). Lineage (GTDB taxonomy): Bacteria > Spirochaetota > B62-G9 > B62-G9 > B62-G9 > B62-G9. The sequence goes on from QNBN01000167.1 coordinate 1,360, forward strand.
CAGTGATGTGGTAGTAGGACAGATTCTAAGATATATGGGATGGGTAAAGGAAAATTTGGCGGTTAATGATTACGACCAATATAATGTGAGGGGAATTATCATATCTAAAGAAAAAGATGATAGATTAGAATACGCCCTAAAGATGCTACAAAATGTAAATGTATTCTTATATTCGGTTTCTTTTGAGTTAAGGAGGGTGATATAGATGGCACTTCGGCTGACTCTTCGCTCCCTTCGGTCACTCGTCCCTATCGGGAGCGTATAACAGGTGCATATCCGACTTCGCTGACGCTCCGTCCAAATTCCTCGCTTCACTTGGAACTTCGGATATGCCCAGAACGTTATATTTATATCTTAATTCGGATAGGATATGCTTCAATTTTATCTTCTTTCCAGAGTTTTACGGGATCCGGAATTTCTTCGATTTTTGGCTTTTCTGCTCCAATACTATATACCCTATAAATGTAGAAATTATTGCCCTTTTCTTTCATGCGTTTCCATTGCTCTCTTGAGACTTCAAAAAAAGATTTTTTATCATCCTTCGTGGATTTTACTTCAATAAAATATTCTTTACCATTCTCTATGATTATTATATCATAAGGTTCTCCACTCTCAACATTTTTATTTAACCATATAACTTCTACCACTATATTACCATCTTTTTCCACTTTAAAACCTTCTTTAGTTTCTACAAAGTTTGCATCGGAATACTTTTCCTTCATCTTTCTTTTTATATGCCTAAAAACTAATTTTTCCCCCTCCCTCCCAATTCTCCTTTTTGATAGTTCACTTAAACCCAAACTTGGTTTTTCTTTTAGTGGTGTATATATTTTTGTATCCTTCTTTTCAACTTTTTTATCAGGAGTATAACTTTCTATATCAATATCACTAATATCGACTTCATCTGCAGGGTATTCCGGATACCAATCTTCGTCTTCAGAAGATAAATCCAAAGGTTTGGCTGGTTCTTGTTGTAACAATGTGGGAATTTCAAATGGAGTATCTACCTGTTCAGGGACATGATCCTCTTTTATAGTCTTCTCGTAATCTGCATCGATAGGTTTCTTTGTAGGAGTTACGGATATTTTCTCTATATGTAAAATCTTCTCTATAATACTCTGCCGTGAAATATCTATACCCCTAGCTTGTAAAAAGGATTTTATTTTCGAATCCTCTAACTCGTATATTTTACAAATAAAATCCTCTAATCCTGAAATCTTAATAACATCATTAATAGCACGAGATATATACACAAACAAGCAGGGATCATCTTTAAGAGTATTCGTCAAATATATGCAATTTCCCTTATCATCAAGTGAATAGAAGTATTCTCTATTACCTAAAGGTAAAACAACATCACCTACAGAAACTCTAACATCTATACTATCAACAAATTTAACTTCAATTTTCATTAAAGCACTAAAAACTTCTTTATCTTTTAGTCTATCGAATTTTTCAGATGATTTATCTTCTATAAATAGAGCTATGTAAGGAACTAATTTTTTTATTTCATTTTGGTACTGGGCTGTCATGTCGATTTCTTCTCCACTTGGATAACATATTTCTCTAGCAGATTCTGAGATACTCTTAATACCAAGCTCTTTAAATAGAAATTTGAACTCTGTATTGTCTGGCACAAATATAAAATTTAATCTTTTATTCTTAGAAAATATTTTGTGTAGGTTTTCGTTATCATTATAATAAATTCTTTCCTTAACACTTCTCCAATATTCGTCTTCGCACCAGACTTTAAACTCATCTTTTATATTTCTCCAGATACTTTGGTTTTTTATGTCTATTCCTGAATCTGGATCAAGTGCGTGATTCAACTCTTTGTAAATTGTTTTTAATGATGCTATTTCTTCCCGAGTCAAATCATTCTTTGTCCATAGATTATCAGTTAAGAATTTTATGTAATCATCAATGGCTAAATTCTTTTTTATTCCAAATATCTCCACGAAAAGATTTTTAAATTCACTATACATATCTTCTATACCTACAATCCATTCCATAAGTAAGGCTCCTCTGCCCCAGAAAACTTCAGATATTTTCCTGTACTTGTTTCTGTAGTTTGGAGTATATATCCAAGGAATGCTAATAAGCTCGTTCTTTATTCTTTCTTTATCATTAGCATCTTGGTTAGGGTCTACAAAGAATCCTTGTAGATAATGGTAAATTTTCCTAAAGTTATCTATATCATCGTTACCTTCTTTAATGTAGTTTTTTAAACTCTCTAGTGCTCCATCAATTGATGGCTTCGTCTGAAGACCCAATGTTTCTAAATAATTCTTAAACTCAGGATTTGTAATTTTACCATCTAGTATTGGGATGTCGTATGGTATCATATCTTTTATCTCACTTATAGCAACAACCTCTGGCTTTAGATGTTCCCCATCCTTAGTCGGAAGCCAATTAGAGGCCAAAAATTCGGCAAAGGATGATTTTCCCAATGATTTGTAAGGTTTCCACCCATGATAGTGATATTGATATTCTGATTTCATGAAATTCTTAATCTCAGACCAATTATCATTGAGTATCTCAAATAAAATTTTCAGTCTTTTAGAAGAGTTTTCTACTTTATCATTTATACAATCTAAAATAACTCTTTTTACATTTTCATCAAAGTCGTAGTCCCTTACATTATATCCCCAAGTAGAGCGTTCCACCTTTGCTTGAGGATGATATTTTTTTAGTTTTTTTCTGATTTCCCAAAAGTCAGAAACCTTCTCTATTTTTTCTTTTGGTAGTGGACATTCTTTAACTCCGATGGATAATAGGAACTTCCTCCACCTCCTTATTCTATCTCTTGACGATGTTCTTTTAGATTTTAATTCCTTCTTTATGTAATAAGATGAAACAAGACAACCATCATAACCTCTGAAAAAGATATCTACATCATATTTATTACCATAACATTTTGGTAAATACAATTCAGAAGGTTCTTTATATATCCTCTTTCTTCCCCTACATTTCGCTTTAATTTTTATTTTTGCAGTATCCCAGTATTCCTCATATTTCTTTACGAAGTTTATATATCTGGTAAGTGTGGAATCAGAGTACTTTTTCCAGTTATCTCCATAAAAAGTCTCGTTTATGATATTTTTTATAATAATTTCTGGAGATAGCTCTGGGATTATTTCTTTAAGTAAATTTAAACCTTTCTCCCTTCTTTCTTTTTCTTTAGTATCTCTAATATTCTTAGCTTTGAGATATTCGATCAATTCATTATTGACTAAAAGATACCTATCCCTAAATTCAGATGTTTTTATACTCAGTTCCTCTTCAGGAAGTCTGAATATTCCAAATTTGCTCTTGTTAAGTATTATACCTTTATCAGTAGGTATGCACTTTGAATTTATCCTATCTTTAAATTGCTCTTTGTCCCAATAACTAAGGTTTTCCATATATTCCGCAAAATAAATAAACAATTCACCAAACCATTTAATATCCTTTCTCTTCCTGATCCATTTGGAATCCTCAAGGAGATTAAATATATCATCTATTGAGACTTCATCAACAATTTCTTTTATATATCTGATGCCTTCCCTACTAATTTCATCATCTGCTACATAATATACTCTTTTATTATACAAATGCTCAATGTCCTTCTCATCCAATAGTTTCTGGATTTTTGGATCGGCGAGTAAAGCAAATTTAGGCTTTATCCATTTTTTACCTTCTGGATTTCTTTTAGATTTTGGAACTTTGACTAAAATAGAATTTGTATTTTTTATATAGTTGTCAATATTTTTCTTCACAGCTGAAAGATCTTCTGGTATTTCAGAATCATCTAGTGGTAAGAGTTTATAGAATTCTGTTCGTATTCCCTTCTTCTGTTTTTTATAGTCTTCTATTATCTGGGATATTACTTTATGAACATTTGATAGAATCCAATTATTCCACTTAGCTCCTGTGGCACGTAATACTGTCCTCTCAAGATTAACAGAGAAATCTGCCTGGATATTGAATTTAAAACCAGTTTTAACATGAGTAGGCAAAAAAGCATAGAGTCTGCCTTCTTGAGTTAAAATTTTATTATTTTTGTTTGTCCTGAAAGTTACAACTATCTTTTCTCGTTCTTTAATTTTCTTTTCAATATCCTTTATACCCCTGTCCTTACCTAAAATCTCTCTTTCTCTTTTTGGTATCTTAAAAGATATAGAGTATTTTTTCCAGAACTTGGGCTTTTTGTCAGGTCCAATAATTTCAAAGCAATTTTTAACTTTCGTCTTTTTTATATGATGATTTTTACCATTGACACTTATTACCTTTAAATGATTCAAATATAGTAATACATCCCCTGTTATTCTTTTTAATTGTTTTTTTATTCTAAGGTGACTCTCATCATCTTTTATGGGAAATACAAACACTGATCCCTTACCTTTTAAATTTTCTAATTCTTTTGAAACATATTTAGGAATGTTATCTATCCAATGAGGCACTATCATATATTCACTATCATAGTAGAAGCTATAATTGTTGGAATAAATTTCGGGTTTATCGGTTATCAAAAATACAGACTTAAAGCCGATACCAAAAAAACCTATATCTCCCGGCTCCTTGGTACTTTTTCCAAAATCGCTAAGTGCTTCTACATCAATTTTTCTAAATGGAAATCCATCATTTTTTACGATAAGTTTTTTTCCACGTAAATTAAAGAATAGTTCGTTGGATCTGCAATCATCTGCGTTTTGAATCAATTCCAAAATAAAATGAGTTTTCTCAGAATACAACTGATCTCTTACGAGTTTTATAAGTGTTTTACTCCATCTTCCAGTATTTATATCTCTTATATTCGTCTCTTTTATATCTTCAATTATCTTTTTCGCTCTTACTTTTTCTATATTTTTCATTGTCAAGTAAGGTAAAGATACATTAATTAAATGTTGTTATATTTAAAATCTCGTTGTAGTGCTTATGATAAGCTCGAGAGTATAGGTAAATTATTAGATACTGGTTTCTTAATTACTGGCAAATACTGGCGGAAACCTAAACCGATAGCAAGAGGGATTTGTGGCAAATATTGGCAACCATAGAATTGATAGCAAGAGTGAATAGTGGCAGATTTTCCAAAACGAAATAATTTTCTTTTTAAGTAAATGCGAAAATAATCTTTTAATGAAATCCAGACAGTTTGAGTGGATAAAAAAGCTAGAAAAGGTTGGTGAAGGGACCATCTATGTGGCAAAGAACGATAATGGGGAGATAAGTAGGTGGATCCCTTTGTATGATACCACACCATTTACATTTCCAGTTGATAACAGAAC
>QNBN01000168.1 GCA_003645695.1 Spirochaetota bacterium
CATTACTGTAAAATTACGCCGTTCGGTAGGAAACTCGGCATAAAGTTCATTAGGCAACAAGTGTCGGGCCGGGGCAGGAAAATCGTCAAAAATTATCCTTTGAGGGTGCGGCGTAATAATTATTTTTCCATTCTTTTTATAAACAAGCCCTGGAACATTATCAAAGTCTGGTTCTTCCTTCTCCAACTCTTCAAAAAGAGCAGGAATTGTATAATAAGCGTGTTCAACTACTCCAAAATCTATCTCTGGATGAAAAAGTGATTCACGGGGATAGACTCTCAAATTATATCCTCCAATAACCACAGGAATGCTAAGGCTTGCTTTTAGGAATTTAATCCACTCCAGTGTATCCGGAAACATATAAGTGGTCATCATAAATCCCATAATATCCGGCTTAAAACTCTTAAGAATTTCTAGTGTTTCCTCTTTAGAAAGCTCTAAAGTTCTCGCATCGACTAATATTACTTGGTGACCCGCTTTTTCCGCAATCGCCGCGACCCAAGCAAGACTTAAAGGAGGAAACAAACCGAAATATTTTTGAACCACTCGTATATTTTCTTCATGGACTTTATATTTAAATGGGTTAAAAACTAATGCCAATTTCATTTTCTAATTTTCTAATTCTAATGCCTAAAAATAAGAGCAAGAAAAAAGTCATTGTGCTTACTACACTACCTATGATAAAACTATCTGGAAGATAGTAAAATATTATTCGGTTATACCCAGAAGATACCGCAGTAGAAATTAACCCCTTGAAAGAAACGGCGTTATATATACCGTCGTTTTTCTTAACTCTCCAGCCCTTATAATAGTTCTGATTTAGAAGTAAGATATCATTCTTAGGAGTATTAATGTCGAGGACGAGTTTGTTTGGAGAAAAATATATTATATCAGCTCTGCCTTTGTCCTTGAGCAAATAGGCCTCACCTCTATATTCAGTAGAAGATTTTGGTAAGACATTTCTTTCTAAAGGATATATATTATCAACTTCTTCCGCATTTATTGTGCCCTCATTCATTAAAAAACGAGGGTAGATATCACTATCATCAAGGACATAATCGAATTTACTTAAGCCTTGATGAAATGAAGAATTCTTTTTAACTTTTTTTGGCGTAATAGTAAACACTCCCTTAAGAATTGACGAATTTACAAACGACAAATCAAAAATAACAAATATAACTATTGCCGGAATAAGCAATTTAAATAAAACGGGTTTATTTTTGACGAAGTTTTCTATTCCGAATAAACCATAGCCGCTCATAACAGCGAGACAAAATATAACCCCTAAAATGAATCTAGGGGGGGCGTGGAGCATATTATAAATAGGTAATAAATGAACAATCCTCCAAAGATTAATGGGAAATTGTTCACCCATGGAAATCAATAAAAAAAGTAAGCCTGTTAATATCAGGGGCCAATTAACTCTAAAGTAATAAATCATTCCGAGCAAAGCCAACAATGAAGGAATGATCCCAATGTAAGCGCCATAATGATACCAATCATAACTTGAAACTATCCAATCAGGGTCATAGGTTCTTACTCTGGCTAATAGTACGAAAAGAGCTTCTTTCAAGCTAATCCCTTTTGGATTATCAAGTATTCTAGGGTTATGGAATAAAAAATCGAACATTGGTATTGTCTTCACAGCGCAGAGTAAAAAAGCACCGGTAAAAATCAAAAATAATATCTTAAGCGGCTTAAAACTCTTTTGCTGGCATGCCCAAAAGATACTATATATAAGAAGAAAAAAATTGAATATATTAATAACCCTGAGGCTGCCGCTAAAAATCATTAAAGCCAGGAAGAAAATAGTGCCAAATATAAACTTGCTATTCTTTGCACTTTTAATATAAAATAAAAATAAATAAGGCACTAAAGCCATAGATAATTCTCCCAACAGACCAGCAGCTGCACGCAATGGATACATTGCGCCGAGCATATAAATGAAAGAAGAAAAATAACAGGAAAATTTACTTAGCTTTAACTGTTTAATAAGCAAAAACATGCCAAACATTCCTATAATTAAATAAATAATAACCTGTAATTTTAATCCATAAATTTCGCCAAATATTAAAACTAACATAAAGAATGGGGATAGAAAACTCGAAGTAGGATGGGCTAAAAAAACATTTCCTCCGCACGAATAAGGATTCCATAAAGGGAATTGATGATATTCCAGAATAGTTTCTCTGGCCAAAGCATTTCTGAATAAATATTCATCCCAATCCTCTACACCCCAAAAATTAAAATTACGGAGTAGAGGCAAACAGAAAATAACTGCCGTCAGAGTAAATATTATCAACGGCAGCCAAATATTCTGAAAGGCACCATTTATACTTAGGTTTTCTGTTCTTTCTTTAAGAATTTGCGCCATAAGTTAAGTATAGTTACAATAGTTGAAAAAGAGATAATAATTCCTATTATAAAACTAAAAGGTAAATAATAAAAAATTAACCTGTATTCTCCGGGAAACAGCTTTGCTGAAATCAACCCGTTATATGGCTCAAGTTTCATTTTCTTATTTCCTTTTATCCGCCAGCCGCGATAATATTTTTGATTCAATACCAAAATGTCTTGTTTTTTTACTTTAACATCTACTACAATTTTATTTGGAGAAAAATAGGAAATCGAGGTATTGCCGTTATCTCCGGCTAAGTAAGCCTCACCTTTATAATTAACATCATCTTTTGTCATAACTTCACCTTGAGGAACAGGAATATCACCGTAAAGTTCTTTCGCTACGCCCTTGTTAGCTAAAAATGCAAGATAACGGCCGCCCCTCATTCCATACTTATAAGTATGTTCATCAAAATCCCGGTACTGGGAAAAAACAGGATTTTTCTTAACTTCCACAGGAGGAGGAATAGTAAATGCCTGTTTAAGAATAGAGCCGCTAACCTGCCATAAATCAAATAGGATAAAACCTGTAGTAAAGATTACCAGAATATTCAATAATAAATTGCCTTTTCTCTCTAATATTGAAAGACCAAAGCCGGCGAATAAGGATAATGGAAAAATAAAGCCAATAATAAACCTTGAAGGCACGCGTAAGCAATCGTATAAAGGTAAGGAATGCAAAAGTCTCCAAAGATTAATGGGCGATTTATTCCCTAAAGCTAACAATAAAAAGATACCCCCTGTTGCTAAAAGAGGCCATTGTCTCCTGAACAAAGCCAGCATGCCTAATCCAAATAAAATCAATGGTATTATTCCAATATAGGCACCATATTCATGCCAGCCGTAATCTATGCCTAATTTTTCACCTACAGCGGTCTTGTTTTCAGAATAATGCCATTTTGTTTCAGAATATAATCTGCCCTGTTCTCTTTCTAAAAGAATAGCAGATAACAATGAAGGCGCGGTCCCTTCCGCAGAATCAACTAAACGAGGGTATTGAGATAAATATTCAAGCATAGGCAACAATTTTACAGAACAAGCTAAAAAGGTAACTATAAAAATTAATAATACTTTTTTAAAAATGCCGATTTTTCTTTCTTGCAGCATCAAGAAGAAAGAAAATATAACAACAAAAGGAATTATTATACTAAAAACATCCACACTACCCCCTAACAGTATTAGTGAAAGGAAGAAAACAGCAGCAAATATATACTTTGAATCCTTTAAGCTCTTTAAGCAAGTTAAAAAAAACCAAGGGACAAAAGCCATTGTTAACCATCCAAAATGTCCTTCAGTAAGATGTAAAAAATAAATAGAGCTTAGCATATAAATAAAAGATGCTAACCAAGAAGAAACTTTGCCTATGTTATAATATCTGGCTAACAAGAACATACCCCATAACCCTATAATCAAATGAATAATTACCAACAATTTTGCGCCAAATACCGGTCCGAAAATTAATATAAAAAGAAAAAAAGGGCTCAGAAAATAAGAATTTGGATAAGCTATAAATACCAACGCTCCTTCTCCCTGACAATAAGGATTCCATAAAGGGAATTGATGATATTCCAAAATAGTTTTTCTGGCAACTCCTCCCCAAAAAAACACTTCGTCCCAATCCATTTGCCCCCAATATGTAATATTACGCAGAATGGGCAGGCAAAAAACGACACTAACTATAGTAGTAATTATCAAGGGAACAGAAAGACGCTTCCATTTTATTCTTTTTATAATAAACATAAATTTACAACTTATCTAACGTCTCTATCAAATTATTAGCTATATACTCAACATGTCTCTTTTCTAAGGGGGGATGAAAGGGAATATAAAGATTTGTCCTGGACAGTTTATCGCTTAACGGACAATATTTTTTAAATCTTTGAAACTCCGGCATACTTCCGCAAGAATTAAGAAAACCATATCCGATATCTACACCTTTTTTTAACATTTTCTTTATAATTTCTTCTCTTTTGTTTTCCGAAACCTGAATAACATAATTAAGATAAACCGGCTGAGTCTGCGGCAGCTGTTTAGGTATGCTGATTTCTTCTGCGTTTTCTAATACATCTATCAATATCTTTGCGTTCTCGATCCGCCTATTATTGAAATTATCCAAATCCTTTAACTGTCTTAATCCAATAACTGCTTGTAAGTTAGTAAATTTATATTTATACTTTGAAGAAAAGCTATCAGTAATATTCGCGGGAGGGCTATCGCTTAAAACACCCGATATTATTTTATTAATATACTCTCCCATAATGTAAATTAACGGAAATACAAATGCACTAAAGAAAACGGGCGACGTGAATAAGGATAAAAAGGAAGAAAGTAAAAAACTGCGCACTAAATACATTCTCTTTGGATAAGAGAAAGATTCAACTTCTCTCCTAACCTTCTCCGCAAAGAAAGCATTATTTGTTACAATCATACCGCCGCCTAAGGTGTTTAAATTTTTAAGGATACCAAAACTGAAATATCCTATATCACCTATGCTCCCTACTTTTTTACCTTTGTACTCAGCGCCTAAGCCTTGCGCGCAGTCTTCAATTACTGCTAAATTATATTTTTGGGCAATTTTTAAGACAGAGGCCATATCACAAGGATACCCATAAATATGTGTAGCTAAAATAAATTTTGTCTTGCTGCTAACTGCCTTCTCGATTAATGTAACATCTAAATTATGATCCTCGCTATTAATGTCAACAAATACGGGGATTAGCCCTAAAGATATAATCACGGCAGGAACATCCCAAACAGTATAAGACGGAACAATAATTTCGTCACCCTCCATTGCTCCCAGGGCTTTTAAGCTTAGATAAAGCCCCATTTTCCCGCAAGAAACGCTTACTGCATATTTTACCCCAATATATTTTGCAAAAGCTCTTTCGAATTCTTTTATATATCCGCCATGTAATATATATTTGCTCAATATTACCTTTAATCCTGTTCTTACGGAAGAGAACGGAAAACGGACTATTGTTCTGGGTATTTTAATCATTGTTTTATATCCTCCAGTTAAATTGTTAGTTAGTATAAATAATAGGTACGTAATATTGTATATCTATGCCCTCAAATTGTTTCGTCTTTACTCTATGCCAATTTTTGCCGCAATAATTTTGTATTGATTTATAATTCTTAAACCATCTCGTAATAAAAATAATCCAAAAACTATCTTCTTTATTTATTTTTCTGCGGCTCACCATCTCCTGGAATTGTTCAAGATTATTAATCCCCAACAAACTATTATCTCTATTATTGTAGGAAAAACCTCCTTTAAGCATATTAACACCCAATTCTTTTACAAGAGCGATCTTTACTTTGGTTTTATCCTGAAATTTTACTCCTTTTTTGCCATAATAAGCAAACATTTGGCTTCTATCAGATGGGGCCATTATTATAATCTCATCTTTCTCAATTCTACTTTCTACATAATCTATTGCCCCTCTCCAGTCCATTTTTAAGGTTTTAGTATAATATACGATTAAAGAAGGCAAAGTCAAAATTGCTATAACTAAAATTATTAATATCTTGTATAGCCGCTTCTTTATCCTTTCTATTCCCTTTGCGACAAGAAGATAATACGCAGGCAAGGCAAAAATAAGGTATCTTACTAGAAAAACAGAGTAATAGCTAAGGGAAAATATAAACATAGCCATCAAAGGAACAAACAGCCATAAACCGGCAAAATAAGCAGTAGGGCGTTCTGTTTTTTTAAAAGGTATTATTCCCAAAATGAAAAAAATTCCCATTACGTATAATAAACCTTGAGAAAGCCCAATCTCTTCGGGAGTAATAAAAAAATCCCATCCTCCATAACGACTGCCTCCGTAACTAAATGCCTTAAATGTCTCTATTAAAGAATTAAATTCCGGCCTGGGAATCCACTGAATACAGGCTTTTACGTATTCTTTTTGCTCGCATAAAAAAACAAAAAATGGAATAAGCCAAATCAAAAAAATTAAAAAGATAACGATTTGGGTTACGATCCACCTTTTTCTCTGGGTTATTTTTTGCAAAAAGAAGAAAAGATTTTGAACAACTACTACAAACATACCCCACAAAGTTGTATATAAAAGTAGAACTGTTGCTATCCCGTAATAGACATACAGCTTAATACCGGAATTTTTTCTCTTTAATATTGTTAAGAAAAATAACATTGATAAAAGTGTCAAAAATACAAATAAA
>QNBN01000169.1 GCA_003645695.1 Spirochaetota bacterium
AACTCTGCATTTTTTTTACTTACCCAAACATTAGAACAATAAGATGTTACTACTTGACCGGTTTGTGTTTGGATAGAATAAACGGGTCCTTTATAGTTCTCTTTCTCTAACTGAGCAATACTAACAGCGTTTCTTCCATCTGCAGTGGCAACTAATGTATCACCTACAAAACAACAGGGATTTGTACCATACTCCTTATCATTCGATAGGTAAATTCCTGGTTCACCTGCACCTGACAGTTCAATTCTTTTCCACAATTCCATAAAGAAATCTTTAGTGATTTTATGTCTAATAAGAACCGCTGAATTATTTGACCTACCTCTTTGTGGGTTAGTTTCCCACCAGTTACCTGTTTTACAAGAAATCATTTCACCATCATCAGCACTAAATAGACTAATTAAAGCTGCCCTACGAATACCACCAGCTAACACTGCGTCAGCAATGTAACATACAATATCATGTGTTTCAAGTGTGGTTAAATTTTCACCATCAGTTTTATTTTCTAAAACACCCTTTATTTTAACAATACATTCCTTTAATGGTTGAGGTCCTGGTGCTTTACCACCAGAAGTAACTAACCTAGCCCCTTTTGGTCTAATGTCCGAAAAATCAAATTCTATACTAGAACTTCTTTTATCACCAATATATGATTTCATCAATACTTTAATTGAGTCAGCCCATCCTTCGATTGAATCCCCTATTAAAAACCTTCTTTTTCTTTTACTATATGGTTTATTTACTGGTTGTAGTTTCTCTACATGATGTTTTTGTACTGAGTACCCTACTCCTGTTCCACCTAAAAGTAAAAACATTGTCTCACTAAACGACTCTACTGAATCGATAGGTAAAAACGCACAGTTATAAACTCTGTTAGGTGATATCTCAATGGACTTACCAGCGAATTGCATTGACCTCATAGATGGTAATACTTTTTTATCGTATACAAACTTATACTTTTCTTCTATCTCATCTTTTAATTCAGGATATTTCTTAATGTGCATATTCTTATTCCTCGTAACCAGTTCTTCCCACGTCTCTCTTCTATTTAATTCTGGTAAGTATTTAGCGTATTTCATATACACTGTAATGTCTGATAATATTTTGTTTGTTACATCCATATTTACTATTTTTTCTTTTTATTAGGGGGTGTTAATTCACTTAACAAAATTAATCATTAATAAAATTTTTTTAATAAGTTAAACAATAACTTACTGTTCCCCGAAAACTCGTTTTTTCTTCCTCATCGCCTCAATAACTAAATTAGATTTTTTCTTTTCTTCACCTTTTTCAAAGTCCAAAAAAGAAACATCACTAGATATATCAGTGTCGATTTTTAATGTACCATTATCAAATAATATATCTTCGAATATGACACCATCTTTCCCGAACCTAGATTTTAATATTGCTAAAGTTGCGGTTCCGGCTTCCTTTTGTTCTAATGTTTTAGCAATTGATATTATAAAGTGTCCTATCTGACCTTTTTTGATTGATCCCCCTATCATATCCGCTTCTACTACAGATGCTCCGATAGAACTTCTATTACCCTGTATTGCTGTCCAACCAACAACATCTAATTCTGTAATCATAGTTTCAAATTGTCTCATCACATTTCCTTCACCACTCCACTCATCTTTGAATTGCTTAGATGGGACTACGCAATCCATATAATCAATAAAAACTATATCTGGTTTATTACCATTAGATGTTAATTTTTTTAAATATTGTTTTATTTTTGGTATTGTTGTACCATCACTGGGCATTTTCTTTAAAATTAAACTACCCTCTTTTGATTTAAATTTGGGTATTACTTTTTTAATTTCTTCTCTGTTTTCCGTTAGTTCACTTAACGGTACTTCTGTCCAACACGTTATATGTTTTCTTTGTATAACCTTTGGATTATCTTCAAAAAATATTTGTACGACATTATAACCTAAATTATATGCGTTATTTGCCATTTTAGTTACCAAAGTAGTTTTACCGACACCGAACGGGGCCAATATAACACCCAATTCTCCTTTAGATAAACCACCATCCATTAAGTTATCTATAGCAATCATACCTGTGGCAATCGGTGCCCTAAAATCATCACTTAACACATCTTCTATGGCATGAAATACATCGATACCTGTATCTTTTTCACCACCAACGGATAAAGCACCCTTTAATATCTCTTCACACTCATCATACCTATCGAAATCCCCTAACTCTAATATCTTCTGAATTTTTTGATTTGCCTTCTTAAGTTCTTGTTGTTTGCAAAACTTAAGTGCAGTATCTTGGATATGTAAACAATCCTTACTATCACCATTTTTGACATCTTTCACTATTTCAATAGCAGAATCCCTAACAATTTCTCGTTTAATGTCTACCCTAATAATTTCAAAAACTGTTTCATATGTAGGTATCGTTTCATACTTTTCATAATAATCTTTCACACTAGCAACAACTAATCTAAGGTATTCATTGTCGAAATATTGTGGACTAACAATGTCCATTATTTCTTCTGAAAATTTTATATCTTCTATTAACTGTTTGACTAATTTTATCTGAAAATTAAAACCTAAGTAACCTAAATTTACGCTATTTTTTTTAGTCATATTTTTTATAATTTACTATATTAATATATATCCTTTAAAGCGCGTAACCGCACAATTCTTTTGTATAATTTTTCTGAACTAACCCATTTTGTATTGTAGCTATGATATCGGGAATATTTTTTCTTATGTCTACATCATACCTTACTTTTGGGGGGTAATGATTCCCAGAAAAAATCTTTTGTATTACCACATTTCCCTTTACTTTTATTTGAAATGTGAAGATGTCTTCATTTGCGTAAATATCTACTTTATGTGGCTCAGTATCAACAACAACATCCGAATAAGCGAAGTAAGGATTATAATATTTAAAAAGGTAATCCGATGTTTTTGATTTAAATTGGCGTTTTATTATGTTTACCGCATCATCTATTACCTCTTTTAATTCAAGTGATCTTAAACTATCACTATTAAATCCTCTTATAGAAAAATTTCTACCAACTATTGGTTTGTCATTAATTAATAATAAAAATTCATACGGGAGATTTTCATAATTCTTTTTCATAGTATTTTATTTTTTGCTTATATTAAAGAAATTTTTTTCTTTTTTTATTATTCTTAAAAATGGTTTTAAAAAATTTATATAACCATCTCTTCCACCGGGTATTGCCATTATTATTCCATCTTCTAACATCATCTTAATAACATTTTTTGTTGTTCTATCTTCTGGGTCAATAGGTGAGACAAATAAATTATTAAGATGTTCTTTCGCTGATTCTGTTAATAATGGTTTTCTTAGGTTTATAATCTTTTCATTAATTTCAAAGATATCCTCACCCTGACATCCAACCGTAACTTTATTTTTTATGTTATCTAATGTTTTCAATCTTGTTTTTCTTTCGTTTTGTAATACTTCAATTTTACTAATAATATCTTTTAATGTCAAAGTTTTTTTACAAATTTCAGGAAAATACTTTATAAGTGTTTTTTCTTTAACACCCTGTATCCCCTTTATATTGTCGCTAGCATCTCCAGACAATATTTTTACTAATTTAACATTAGTATAATGGTGATTAAAATGTTCACAATAGTTATACTTACTTATGATTTTTCTAAGGTTAATGATATATATTGCTACCCTATCATCTATCAGTTGACACATATCTCTATCGTTAGAGATTATCACAACTTTTTCATCATCTTCTATATTAGAACAATAATACCCTATAGAATCATCTGCCTCAATTATTTCATCTTGAAATTGCCGTATGAATAATTCTTCACAATATTGGGATACCCTATGTTTTTGGATGTATAGATCAGGGTCTTTGGGTTCTCGATGATTATAGAAATCTTTTTCTCTATTAGCCTTATATTCTTTATAAATTTCATGACGCAAACGTCCGCTAAACTGACCATCCCAAAATATAAAAACCTTATCAAAACGATTTTCATTAATAACTTTTCTTAACATAGTTAAGAACTGAAAAATACCACCTATATGGTTACCTTTATAATAAAGGTCTTTTGCTCCATGATAGGCGGTTTTCAATAATGAATCTCCATCTACTAATAAGGTGTGTGTGTATTTTTTTGTTTTAGTTGGTTTTGGCACTCTCCATAACTATTATAAGATTAATACTAAAATTATTTATCAGAATATTCTACAGGTGTTTCGATATATGTTTCATCATCTTCTATCTCAAAATCTACTATACCATCACCTACATTTTCAAAAATTTCTGACCAATACTCTTTTTGTACTCCCTTATAATCTTCTATGGCTTTTTTATCATCTTCGATAAATCCATGTGTAGTAGCTAATATCCTACAATCAGCGTATCCTAACCCATTCATATGGTTTTTATGTATACCAACCTTAGTTCTAATGGCGAAATTAACTTTTCTACCTTTATTGGTGGCAGATAGTTTTGATATTCCAGCATTTTTTTGATTTCCAAATAGGAATACTAAGGCACAGGATAAATAAATTGATTGACCACCTTTGGGTTGTATTTTTGGTTGACTGAAGGGGTTATCAGGTAGTTCTACCCAAGGTTGGTTTACGAAAATCATAGTGTTCGTATATGGGGAGGATTCTTTTCTCGAAGATGTAATTCTCTGAGCCATACCCATTCCCCATTTTTCTGAAATAGTTCTAGCAGTATGTTGGTTTCCACCTTTTCCATCGAAACTCATTTTACAAGGTATAGTACCTATAGAGTCCCAACAAAATAATATATCGTGTGGTATCTCACCTTCTTTTTGCCCGTCTAGAACTTCTGTTACATATTCAAAGGCTTGTTCAATATAATCAAACCCTAATTTATATAACAAAAATCCATCCCAATAACCAGTAACTTCACCAGTTGTTTCATCTATTTCCTCCACATAATCAGTTTTTAAACCCATTTGTTTAGCGTGTTCAAAACTAAATTTTTGTTCAGTAATAATGAATATCGGTAAGATACCTTTTTTCTGCGCATCGACTGCAGCTTGTATAAGTGCAGTTGTCTTTCCTGTATCTGAATGCCCTAACATCATATTAATTTGACCCATAGCTGGTCCAGGAATACCTGTTGCTTTTTGGAAAGCCTCCCCCAAGTCAAAATATTTCTGTTCTTTATATTTTTCCTTGGATGAAAACTTTTTTCTGATGTTAGAAAAATCAGTCTTTTTCTTCTTAATTGGTTTCTTTGCCATATTAATTCACTTTTTTAAAATGGTAGTTCATCATCATTAGTTTCAAGTGTGGTTGTATCAACCCCATCACCATCATTTTCTAATGTATTTGTACTCACATCATTTTTAAGTAAATTAATTTCATCTTCTAATGATGCAGTTTCCGTTTCTTCTTTTTCTTCTTCTGCAACGTATTTAGATAATCCCGAATCCCAAATAGGTGTCATATTTTTTGCTACTATATCTAACCATTCAGGTGATTTTTTAGCATAAACATCTCTAAATGTTTCTTCGTTATTAAACCAAGCGTTAGCTTTTTCTGTATCGGATGTTAATAAACTAACATCATCCGCCATTATAGAGCTAACAACAGAATGTCCTTTATCATTACGATTTGTTGTAATAATAACATCGCGACCTTCTCTAGCATCTGTAATGTCACCTTTTAATTTGAATACAGGCATTAATTTATCTTGGACACCATCACCAGTATATTTATGCTTGTATCTCCAGAATTTAACACCATGATCTTCATTATCTCTATCAATACCTTTAACTACATACCATTTACGTGGTGTGTATTCTTTCGCCATATCTTTGGCTTTCTTACTACCATCCATTTTTAAAGCTTCCTCAGCTTCACATAAAGGACAAAGTTCTCCATCATTTAATTTATTACAATAAATTTTTTCATATCTATGGTTCACTTCTCTTTCATGTAAATAGATTTCATCAAATGGAGAACTTCCTTCTTTTCCTGGAAGAATTCTAAATGACTTAGTTGTGTTATTTTCACCCTTTTTAAGTTTTTCTGTGAAATACTTTTTTAACCTATCCTCATTGGATACTTTTGGTTTTTTACCACCATCACTATTTTTTTCGTATTGTGATAAAATTGATTCTAATGTTGTTTTACTCATCTTATTTTTTTTTAATTAATTAATAAATTATTTTTTCTAACTAAACAATTATAAGCGTTTTTATTTAAAAAGTCAACAAAAAAAAACCTATAATAGTATAAATTTATACATTATAGGTTAATTTGTCAAACGAGGGAAATAACTTAATAGGTTTCATCGTCTTCCGCATTGACATCATAATCAAATGAATGTCTTATATCGGATGAGCTGTAATCGTCTACTTCTTTTTTAGTTATTACGTATTCCTCTTCATCATTTCCTTCTCCTGTGTCATATCCTTCTTTATCTTCCCAATAATCTGTTAATTTAACACTATAAGGGAATGAATCCATAGACCTCATTTCTAATTTTTCCACAG
>QNBN01000170.1 GCA_003645695.1 Spirochaetota bacterium
AACTTTAAGTTTGGGTTTGTATAAAACTTTTGCCCCAAAACTTTCAGCTATTTCCCTTGTCCTATCTGTAGAACCGTTGTCCACCACTATAATTTCCAGCTTTCCTGCTGGATAATCCAATGATTTAATCGATTCTAAACATAAGCCGATAGTACTTTCAGCATTTAAGGCGGGTATAATTACCGAGACAAAAGGGTATTCCTCCATTCTTAAATTCCCTTTGAATTAGAGATTAAATCAATATATGTTTCTTCATATTTCTTTACCGTTTTTTTTATATCAAAATGCTTTTGTATAAATAATTTCCCCTTTTGGCCAATTTTATGTCTCAAATTTTCATCTTTTATGAGCCTTAGAATTGAATCAGCTAATTTCTCCGGATTTTCAGGAGCAACAAGTAAACCAGTTTCTCCATTCTGAATCAATGAAGGAATTCCTCCAATGCGAGTAGCAATTACCGGAAGGCCAAATAGCATTGCTTCGGCTATTGATAAACCAAAACCTTCATAACGTGAACTACAAACATATATGTCAGAAACTACTAAGTACGGGAAAGGATTGGACTGATATCCGGTAAATGTGACTTCCTCTGCAATACCGAGTTTTATTGCCATTTTTTCTAGCCTTTTTCTTTCGTTACCGTCTCCAATAATTATAAGTCTTGTATTACTAATCTGAGCTGTCACTTTAGCGAAGGCTTTCAATAATATATCGTAACCTTTTTGATAATCCAGACGACCCAAAGTAACTAATATTATTTGGCTGCCTTTTAAATTTAGGGTATCTTTTTTTATGTTGTGAGTATTCCAGTTTCCTATTGCTATTCCGTTTTGTATTACTTTAACGCAACATTTTGGTATTATAGTTTCGACTAGCTTTTTCACTTCATCCGAGACACATACAACGGTTACTTTATGGTAGCGAATGGAATACGACTCTAATATTCTTTTGATAAGGCTTTTTAGATCACTCGATGTAAAATAAGGATACATATTATGGATTGTACAAATAAACTTAGCTTTGGTACGAAGAAATCTTCTTCCCCATAATCCTGGCTGGAAAGAATGGGTATGGAGAATATCGGGTGATATTTGCTGAAGAAGTTTGTAATATTTTACTATAGCCTTTAACTTAGAACTTGAAAAAAATAATGAATGGACAGACTCACATATTTTTGAAAAGTTTTCCATGGTTTGCTCGTCATGTTCAAAGAAAATTACATGATGCACAAATTTTTTAGAGTCAAAAAGCGGAAGCATGTTTTTTAGAAGAGAAACAATTCCACTTCTTGGCCAGTGAACCCCATGCACAACATTGATAGGTGGCATTTTCATCCAATTATAACAATAATTCGTTTTTAACAAATAATTTTCTTATAAGCGCCTCTTCCTTTTAAATAGTTTTAATCTTAAAATTACGACCACTTTAGAAGTCGCCACCTCGAATTTCAACTAATTTTAGCACACTTTCAAACCATGAAGCAAAGCTAGCAGCTTTTTTTTCTTTTCGCATAGACTACTCTCCACTTTTGGCTAATTATCTCGTAACCAAAGTTAATAAGTTGATCTATAACATCTTCTATGAATCGACCGTCAACTTCGTGTATTTCCATCGTTATTTGTTCTATTCTTCTGAATATATCCACATGTGAATTATTCAATATGTCATGTTCAGCCCCTTCGCAATCCATTTTTAAATAATTACAATATTGAATATTGTTTTCTTTAAAGAAGGTGTCGAGAGTTTTTACACTGACAAGTTCGTATCTTGTTGGGGAGCGCCCTTCAACTTCTTCACAAATGGAGTGAAAAGCGTTTTTTGTTGGATGAGTATAAAGTTTTGTAATGCCATCGTATGATCCTATTGCTATTTTATATGTTAAGACATTGCTCAGCCTGTTAAGATAAAGATTTTCCCTTAATATTTCATAATTATCAGAAGAAGGTTCAATTGCATAAATTTTTTTCGGATTGTATTGGCTAGCTTTTATTGAGAAGATCCCAAAATTTGCCCCAATATCTATAATAATATCTCCTGGCTTAATTTGTTGTCCCATGTTAAAATAGGCACTGGAGATTAAATTTTCACAAAAAATGAATCTATCCGAAGTTGCATATCGTAATTTGTATTTTTCACCATATTTACTCTCAAGAATATATGTTCCTCTCTTTTTCAGCCCCATATAATCCATCAATAGTGGAATAGGATTTTTTAATAAATTGCATGTATTTATTACCCTTGAAAAGGATGTATATAACGAATTATCCATTATGCTTGATATGAATTGCCTAAATTTGAATTTCTGACCCATTGGAAACTCCTTTCTTTTTTGGCAAGAATATACTATGTTTAGGCTTATATCTCTAGATTATTTCTCAGACAGCTCATAAATTTGTTGATTAGGAACTTTGTCTTTAAAAGGTTATTACCTCTCCAAAAGTTAGAAAGAAAATAAATGATTTTTTTTCTTTGCAGTATTTTTTCCATTTTATCTAGTTCCTTTTTGTAGAACAGGCTATATAATTCAAAGTCCTCACATAGAACTTTAGTGGCTGACTGCTCAAGTTCATTTTTAAATTGGCACGAATCTTTTTGATTTAAAAGAACTGTGCGATAGTCATGAGTTAACTCAATGGGATATATTGAATAGTTTAGTTCCTTACTACTTAGACCAATGCTTATTTTTACTATCGCGCTATGAACAAGTGGAGGATACCAAAAAAGGTCAAAAATGAAATTTCCAAGGCTATAAAAAATAAGACCGTGTTTGTATTTTTCCACTGGTTGAAAAATATGTGGATGGTGGCCCAGTACTACCTTTGCCCCTTGCTTTATAATCTGTCTGGCACAAGATATAGCAAAGGGAGAAGGAATTTGCATACCCTCATCTCCAAAATGCAGAGAAACAATCGTTATATCTGTTTCCTTAGAAAGTTTTCCAACATCGCTAAAAATGGCATCCAATGGCCCCTGTGCGTATAGTTTCTGCTTTGGGCAATATTTTTCAGGCACAAGAGAATATCCTAGAAAGCCAATCATTAAGCCATTTATCCGCTTTATTACTGGAATTGAAGAAAATTGACCACTACCTGCAAGCCCTAAAGGAGTAATGCCTGCGTTTTCTAAAGCAGATATAGTTTCCCAAAAGGCGTCAATTTCATGTTGCAAAATATGGTTATTAGCAATATTTAGGATGTTAAATCCAATTTTTCTTAAATCTTTGGTAAACTGAGGAATGCCACGAAAAACATTTTTTTCTACTATAGAAATTCTTTGAGTTGAATTTGAGAGGACACATTCTAAATTTCCAAATACGATGTGACCATTTTGAAAAATATGTCTAACTTCTTCAAAAATAGATTCCAGCCCTATCTTTTTTGATACAGAGCCAACTCCATGCCCCATGGAAAAATAATGATCTCCCAGGCAAATGTCTCCCACTGCTATTATAATAACTTCAGAACCAGTCATTGATTTTCTTCATTTGTTCGTGAAATCACTGCACGAAATTTTCCATTCGCCTCCCGAGGAATGCTGTTCAGGAAATTTAAGTGAATTTTCATTTGGTCGCCTGTCCTCTTTCTAAGTTCATATAGAAGCTTTTTCTTAGTTTGTTCTGTAAAGCCTTCGTCTATGACAAGGTTAAGTGTAATACTCTGGCGGTCTGTTTGAACAATTTGTGTCTCGCGAATACCTTCTATTTCTTTAAATACCGGGTCTAACCGTCCAAGAGGTCTACCATCAGGGGTAATAAGAATATCGTCAACCCGTCCTAAAATCTCAGCCACAACAGGAAAGTGGCGACCGCAGGGGCAGTCTTTTTGTTCAAGCCGCACTATGTCACCCAGTCGGTAGCGAACTAGTGGCATGGTTTTATTGACAAAACCAGTACAAACTGCTTCCCCTGCTACACCCATAGGGACCGGATTTCCGTTTTGATCCAGTACCTCTAATATCCCATACTCAGGATGCACATGATATGTGCCATATTCACATTGAGAAATAAAAACGCACATCTCTGTACAGCCATATTGGTCGGCTACTTTGCATTCGAAGGCATCTTCAATTGTTTCCCTTTGATGAGCTAACAATGTCTCTGCGGTAGTAAAAATACATATTGGTTTTATCCCTTTTAGGTTATTCTTTTTCATATACCTTGCCAAAATAAATAAACTAGAAGGATATCCTACAATCTGCTTTGGACGAATCTCAAGGAGTTTTTGGTAATAATATTTTAGGTTTTCCTCTGACATATGATATGAAGAAAAAAGGTAGTTGTTTTGAAACTTGTCGTATCGCCAAAAAGGTGGTTTTAATTGCTTTGGGGAAGCTATTATGCGGCCACAAAATGTAGCTTTTCTCATGCCAAAAGACACTTTGTGCCACATCTGAAATCGAGTCCAAAAAGTATAATGAAGTTGTCTTGAATCAGGATCACAGAATATTTTAAGAGGCTTCCCTATGGTGCCGCTTGTATAAATAATAAAGATATTTTTTCGTTGTAAATAATTTGTAGCACAAAATAGGGTAGGATCGTTCCTAATTTGTTCCTTATCTATTACTGGTAATTTCTGGAAATCAGTAATCGACCTAAAATCCTTGATTGTCAAACCCGTTTTTTTGGACCATTGTTGGTAGAAGGGAACATTTTTGAAAACGTGCTTTAAAAGTTGGATCATTTTTTTTCTTTGCAGTTGTTCGATTTGAGAACATGAGAAAAACTGGGTTTTGATTATGTCTTTGAGATAATCTTGATAATTTCCTCCATATCTCCGTTTGAATAGCCAATATCCGTAGGTCGAAATTGGAACGTTCTGGAATAAAGGTGGCAAGGTATAATATATACTTTCTATTAGTTTATTCATAGTAGCCAATTTACTTCTTACAGCACACTGCTATATATAGTATTTCAACTACTTCGACATACGCCTTAATGATATTTTTTATTTCTTTTTTCTCTAAATAAGCTCTTTTTGTTTTGTGATAATTTTCGTACTCTTCAGAAAGAATGATAAACTTGCTATCTTCTAATAATACACGCCGAATATTCCCATATGAGTAGGAGTGTAGATGGCCTTTATCTATATTTAGTTTTGCAAGGATAGAATGAAGAAAAGCTCCCCACTTTGTTCTTATATTGACTGTAAAAAACATTAAGCCATCTTTTTTCAAAATCCTATATATTTCTCTTAATACTTTTTTAGGCTCACGAGTGTGATCAAGAACATTGTCAATGATAATTAAAGAAAATTCTTTATCTTCGAAGGGGAGACTTTCTCCACATCCCTTGACATATTTAACCTTTGGATCTCTCAACGCAACAAGTGTAGCATTATTCCTAAAGAAATCTTCTAATGGTTCAATAGCACATTTTTCTTTGCCCCATTTTAAAAAGCTGATTATTCCTATTGGTCCAGGGCCGATTTTTAAGATTTTACAATCATTTTTATCAATTGATGAAATATATGGAGCTATCTTTTTTTCAAATTCCTTTGCTTTCCAATCGTACCAGTCTAATTGTTTCATAGCTCCATTTGCTATGCGATTTACAATCCTTTGCCAGTGTTTCCTTTCGTATTCTTGAGCCTGTAGCCAACGATTTTTAGGCACTATAGTTTCCCTCCAGTTTACTATTGATAACTGTATTCTTTAATGCCACACAAAGACTAATTAGTAGCCAAAAATGAGGGTAATAAAGGACAGAAAGAAATGCACCAGATACTAAGTAACCAAGCATGGCGCCAGTTATACCAAAGATGATGAATTTTATTTTGTGCAATTGCTGAATTATTTGCTTAGATTGATTTTGTTTTAAAAGAAATTCCTTTTCCTTTTTAAGTATCCATTTTAAATCTTTGTAAGAAGAATACAACATGCCACTAAAAAGTAAAATGCCTATTAAGCCTAGTTCTGAGATGAGGGTAAAATAAAGGGAATGGACTGCCTTCCCACCATGAAGTCTTTTAGCGGTCAATGGTTCATATAACTGAACATTCCAAGGAAAATTTCCTTGGCCTACGCCTATTATAGGATGGTCTAAAAATATTCTTAAAGCACATTTCCATAAATACCAGCGTCCAGCACCAGTTCCTTTTTGAATATTTTCTTCTTTTATGCTTTTTACTTCTTGCCAGTATTTCGGGGAGGCGCTGAAATAGAGAATACTTATCATAATGGCAACAATTATAGTAGATAAAAACTTTTTGGGTGTTTTGTACCAGCAATAGAGGATTACAGGGACTAAACCGACAAATCCACCTCGGGAAAGGGAGGCCACATTGGCAGCAATAAAGATACAACAAGCAGAAAGATAAAGTATTTTCTTTTTTGTAGAGCTTGTTTCCAAAAACATAAAATAGGCAAAAGGGATAGCCATATTCATGACTAAGGCAAAATCATTTTCATCGCCCATAAATCCAGAATTTGGCACTCTACCCCCATGTTTTAGACCTACAAAGGCACAAAATAGATTGATAATTATCCATATGTC
>QNBN01000171.1 GCA_003645695.1 Spirochaetota bacterium
CCGGTATTCAGGTCATTGATAAACAGTTGCCTGTCTGATTTGTTTACTAACCTTTCCAATTCTTCCTGGTTCATGTACATCTCCTATTTCTGTCTATATTCTATCATGAACCAGGTGTCATATGACACAAAGGTTAATATACTATAAGATTTATTAATAGACAGAATAATATGATAAGATGGGATAAAGCAAAGTGGGGTGCACCCCATCCGCATTCATTAGTAATAACAGAACAGGAAAAATAATGAGCACACAGGAAAGAATAAAATGAAAATATGTATCCTATATCACAGTTTCTTTGGGGAGACTGGCGGTGCAGGCGTTACTACCTATTTGCGCAACCTAAAAAGACATCTCGAAGCACGAGGACATAGTGTGTACATAATCTCCGCACGAGTAAAAGAGAATGAAGAAAAACGATTCTATTATGCTCCATCTATCTCTATATGGCCACTTAGAGCTTTTACGGGGCACTTAACATTTTTGTTTTCATCCTTTTTAAAACTCATAAAAGTCAATCGCAAGGAAAGGTTTGACCTGATTTATACTATTGGAGAGTCTGGAGCTTTCTCTCCAATAATTAAAAGGACATTAAATAAGCCAATAGTACATCATTTAGTAGTTACATGGCAAACGGGATTACACAACATAGAAAATAAATGGGATTTAAAGGAATATGCATGGTTTATCCCTTTGATTCCCTTAGATAAATTGAGTGCTTTAAATGCTGATAAGATTATAACATTATGTACCTTCTTCAAAAAAGAAGCAATTAAGTATTATAATCTGAATGAAGAGAGGATAGTGGTTATACCAAATGGCGTTGACATCCCGGAGAGAAGAGAAATGACTACTAATGTGAGGGAAAAGTATGGTATTCATGAAAAGGATATAGTTTTTCTGTTTGTAGGGGGGACGCAGAAGAGGAAAGGTATTAATGAATTGATTAAGGCTTTTAATTTAGCAAATATACCAAATAAAAAACTGATTATTGTAGGGGAGATAACAAAAGACTTTCAATTATCGTGTAAAAATAAAGATTTTAAGGGAAAAGTGATATTAGCGGGACGTGTATCCAACGAAATCTTGAAAGGCATTTATTCATGTTCGGACATTTTTGTCCTCCCAACAAAATGGGAAGGACAGCCAATTGCTGTTTTGGAAGCAATGAGTTACGGTTTGCCGATAATTACGACTGGTAAATACGGGATGGTTGATCAAGTTGATGATGGTGTTACCGGATTTCTACTCCCCTCTTGGAATCCCAAGGATATCGCTGCTAAAATGGAAAAAATAGTTACGATGGATTATAAGAAAATGGGTGAATTAAGCAGGGAAAAAGCAGAAAGGGAATTTTCCTGGCCGTCTGTGGCTGATAGAACAATAAAAGTTTTTGAGGAGGTTATAGGTGAAAAATGAAAAGGCTTGTTCCACCTTATGAGAAACATTATCGGTTCAGAGAAGTATCAAAACATGTAACAAAAAAGAATGCAAGATTGTTAGACGTTGGTTGTGGAGATGCCACTTTACCTCTTTATCTTGATGACACTATAAAATATTTTGGGATTGATGTAAATCCGAAGTCGAATCAAGCTAAAAAGATAGACATAACAAAGGATAAATTTCCATTTAAATCCGATTTCTTTGATTATGTCGTATGTACAGAAGTTTTAGAGCATATAGACAACCATCAGAATTGCTTGAGTGAAGTTCGTAGAGTCTTAAAGCCTAATGGCATTTTAGTTGGGACGGTACCAAATTGTTTGGCATTTCCAAGAATTATTTCTTTTTCTGACGCATCACTTGAAGAAGGTAAGAGATATGCAGTTGGTGAAAATCACATTGTTGCTTTTGGATTTCCTGAAATTCGGGATTTATTAAGAACGAATAAGTTTAAAGTTTTAGAGCAGTACTATTTTTATTTCATATTTTCTAATAGGATACCTTTGAGTATACCAATATTGGATAAATTGTTAAAGAAATTTTGTTTTTATATCTTTTTTAAAGCTAAAAAAAACTATTTTGAAGAAACGACTGAAGTTTTTGAGGTGGCTACGGATGAAGGGTAAAAATAAAATTCAAAAAATTAAAATTGGTTGGGACGATGGTTACGCAAGACAAAAACCCCCTATAAGAATAGATTATAATAAATATCACCACTATTGGCACATGTATCAAATTCTGAAGAGATTCATTAAACGAGGTAGTTTAGTGCTTGAGTGTGGCTGTGGCTTAAATAATAGTACTACGGGATTGGATTTATCAAAGAGGAATTTACAAACGCAGGGTGTTACTCAATTTACGTTAATTAAAGGCGATGTTAATAATATTCCTATATCAGATAATACTTTTGATGTGGTTTTTAGCACGGGACTGCTCGAACATTTTAGCGAGCCAAAAAAGATAGTTAACGAAATGGCACGGGTTCTTAAACAAGGCGGGCTACTCATAATTCAAATCCCGAATTTTCATACCGGGTCTTTAATGTGGTTGATAGAAGATATATTATTTAGAAGAGGAATGTCAGAAACACATTTTAAATTAGATTTAAAAGATATCAATTCGTGGTTGTTAGCGCAAAATCTCAGGATAATATCTTCTGAATATATTGGTTTGTATATTAGACATGGACTCATTCCAAGAGCTAAATGGACATTAAATTTCATCAATCGCTATACTGCACATTCTATCATGTCTATTGCAATGAAGAGTGAAGAGGTGTGAACAATGGAAATATACTACTCAATTCATGACATCTTGAAAATAAAGACAAATTTCGAATGGGCTAAACTCCCAACTTACTTCCAGGTAGACAAAGTAGACGAAGTAGACTTGAACATAAAGGAAGGTAAATTCGATGCCGATTTTAATAGTTTAAGACCTTTTGGATTGAGATTGTTCAAAGGTAAAAATTTTCTAATTCATAAACCCTATCTCTATGGAGATTTGAAACTAAAAATACAAAATTTAGATAGAGATGCAAATGTGTACTTTACTAAAAGTTACAAAAAATTTTTCGATTTATATGGAGGAACAATAGGACCACATGTACTTTCAGAGACTCTCAGCGCAATTTTACTAATTAAACTTCTTCAAAAAGGATATACAATCATTCACTCCGCCTGTATAAGCAGGGACAACGCGGGAATATTAATATCTGCATGGGGTGACACAGGTAAAACATTGACCGCAACCTCTTTACTACAAGAAGATTCTTTTTACTTTCTCTCAGACGATCTCACGCTTATTGATAGAAATGCTTTCGCTTATTGTTTTCCTCAAGAAATGGAAAAAAGAATTTTTAGTCCCTTTGAAAAGATACCTTTCTTAAACAGAATAAGAATATCAAAAAAGATAGACGTTTCAAAACTTAGGATAAAAGATAAAAGCAAAATTGACAAATTATTCTTTCTTGAAAAAGAAAAAGGAGATGAAGTAGCGGAGATAGATAAACATGAAGCTCTCCGGCGTCTAATACTTTCGACTGCAAGCACACTAAATTTTAATGCAAATGAGATAATTTTAGCTTATTCATATCTAGATAGTAGATTGAACCTAAAAGAATTAACGAAAAAGCATGAGGAAATCATAAGAAATACATTAAAGGACGTAAAGTGTTTCGAGGTTAAGTCGCGAGATGCAAGACAATTTCCAAAGTTGATAAAAGATGTTATTGATGAATAAGCCTGTGTGTTTTCATCATGAAAGAACCTATTTTGCCAAATGAATAGACAATTAAAAACGCATATCTCGCATTTATTGCAAACAATCCTATTATTGGAATACTTATAGATAGAGGTGCAAAACAAATATCCAAAGCCGTAACTATTAAAATAGGATATAGGATAGCACCAGGATTTAAAAAATTGTTCACGCCTTTAACCAGCCCATATAATTTCCAAACAAAACTTTCTCCCTCACTTGTATTTTTGGATATATTAGCGGATTTTACTTCGTAGGAAATGCGATGCATTTCATGTAATAAGTTTAAAATTACTGCTAAAAATCCGAACGCGAAAATACTAATGTCATGTAATGCATTATATGCACCAAAAGTCATACATATGAAAGCATAAGGGTGAACAAAGGTACCTACCATAAAATCAAGATGACTTCCAAGTTTTGAGGATGTTTTGGTATATCTCGCTATTTCTCCATCAACACAATCAAATATCAAATAAAGATATAAAAAAACAGCACTAAGTATCAGAGATTTGACATCAGTAAACACTAAAAAAAATCCACCGATCAGAGCAAAGAGAAGACTCAATAAAGTTGCTTGATTCGCAGATATGCCTATTTTGAGAAGCAATTTTGTAAAGTATATAGATTCTCTTCTTTTAAAATTCCATTCAAACCAAAGATTTCCAGTTTCATTCTCAAATTTTTCTTTCTGGCAAATCTTCCTTAATTCTCTTATCGGTTCAATATTTCTTTTTTTCATATTCTTTATTTTATATTTTCCTTCATAATAATGGGGATATCATTTTTTCTATTAAAAGCTTGCTCAATTTAAATTTATTAAATATTGTATATCTCTCTTTATTCATTTTTGGAGCTATCTTTATCGCCTGTATTATTTCCTTTTTCTCAAAACCTAATTCTTTAACGGATGTCGGTAGACCAATTTTTTTATAAATCTCAATCATCCTTTCTATCTCTTCTCCTCTAAAAAGTTCAGCTACAAGAATACCAAATGCTACCTGAATTCCATGGAAGATCGATTTCTTAGGATAAAGATAATCGATAGCATGACTAAATAAATGTTCTGCTCCACTACAAGGTCTTGAAGATCCGGCAATTTCCATTGAAAGGCCAGAGATGATTAAAGAATAAGCCAAATTTTCCAGAAATTCTTTATCCTTTAGATTAATGCTTGATTTGTCTAAAAGATTTAAAATACTGTTATATGCCAGATAGGAAAGAATGTAAGCAAAATTATCAATTTGTTCTCCTTCATCTTTTTCAGCAAGCTTCCAATCCTTTAATGCTGATAAATTTGATAGAAGATCTCCTATTCCTGATCTTATTGTTTCAATTGGTGCCTGTTGAACAATATCAAGATTAACAACTATTCCGAGGGGAGACGGCGTTCCAATTCTTATCTTCATTCCATTATCTTGTGAAAGAACTGCTACTGGGGAGTAAATTCCATCGTGGGACAAAGCAGTTGGTAAAGAAAAGAATTTTAAACCTGTTTTAAGTCCAATATATTTTGTTGCATCGATAACTCTTCCCCCACCAAAACCAATTAGAAGAGAATCATTGGATAACTTCTTTATATTTTTTATTACGATCTCTATTTCATCTAAAGTAAAGATATTAATAAAAAATTTTTCTTCTATTCTGAAATTAAGATATTTTTTATATTTTTGATATAACTCTTTTGAAGAAATTAAAATTTTATTTGAGTATCCTAAATTATAATAACTTAAAATTTCATCCAAATTGATTTTTTCTTCGTCTATAATTTCAAGTAAAACCGGAAGTGAAATTCTCCGAGAAATAGTTTTCATTTTTCAGTTCTCCTAAACCCACTATTAATATCACCAATCACTATTTGCGCGTTCTTTAAATCTGTAAAATCATCTATTTCTATCCACGGCAGACCATCTGTGCTTACTCCGTAAATGCTCAAGTCGTTAATAATCTCAGCAAATGCTTCTTCGTACCATTCATTAACTTTTCCTTGTTTAATTAATTCATCGATTTTATTGAATAATATTTTAGCGCCATTTTTTGAAAATTTGGATATTCCTATATACTCTCCGGTTGCTTTTTTAGGATCAATGTACTTACTTATTTCTACTAATTTATTGTCGTTTAGAATGACTTTCATCTCTTCATCTCCCAACTCTTTATAATCATCAACTACAATTGCATTTTCAAAATTCGATTTAATTATTTTATCTAAAATTTTTTCGTGAAATAAAACATCAGAATTGAACAGTATAAACTCTTCTTTTATTATATCCTTCATCAACCACAATGAGTAGATGTTATTTGTATTTTCATATCGTTGATTTTCTATTATAGGGCATGCCGGAGCAAAGTTCTCTATTAATTTGCCGCAATGCCCACTAACGATGTATACATCCTTTAAATCTATTTTTTTTTGTATGTATTCTAGTTGATAGTATAACAGAGGTTTGCCGCCAACCTCTAACAATGCTTTCGGTTTATTTTCAGTCAAAGGAAGTAATCTTCTTCCGATTCCCGCCGCCAATATTATCGCTTTCATTTTCTTAGCTCCTGTCGCAGTCAGCAACGACGGGAATTGAAACTGCGTCATTCATTATAGATGCTGCTCGAAGATATTCCGTCATCGTTAGTATATTAGCATCCGGAACGGCATACAAAGTGGATACCTCAAAACCACTTGCCCACACACCGTCAAAACCGTTCAATTCAACCAATTTGGCGGTGATTCCATCATGCGCTCCCGCTAATCTTATCACGCCATCTTTATTGAACATCTCTC
>QNBN01000172.1 GCA_003645695.1 Spirochaetota bacterium
CACTGAATATTTTTATTATACCATATTTATTTTTTAAAAAAAATAATAAAATTTCATACCTATTAGTTCATTTTTTCAAAAATTCTAAAACTAATTATATTTGGTAAAAAACCGCTTATGAGAGTTCATTTCTCTCATAAGTAAGTTTTACTATTTCTTCGATTACTAGATATTTTTTATTTTAATGAAAATATTTCATTATTCCTGGATTTACCCACGTTATTGCTTGTAATGTCACCCCCCGTGAATGTCAGATATTTCAGGGATAAAATTGTATCTCTAAATCTTTTTATAAACTTAAAAATTATTTGAGATATATAAAGAAAATTAACATTGCATCCCAGCCATAAAGACAGAATTTATCACGATTTTGACCTGGTGTCTCCAAGTTTCAATGATCTTAACACCATTTATTGTAACTGTGCAGAATCCTACGCCTCAGGACCAAAATGCTTTAACATGACCAGATTTTCGACTTCACTCTCATTGGTAATTTTAACTCCAAATTTTGCAGCTTCAATAGTTACAAAAAGCTCATCCTTTGTCATTTCACTAAATCGAATCAACTGTGGAGTTTCAATATCAAGCTTACCAAATTTTCCATGGCCCTGAACTAAAATTACACCGTATGGAGCATTTTCTTTTATTGTAACCGATCTGCCGGGATAAACCGTAAGCTCCTTGGCAGAAAAATATTCACTACCGTAAGCAATCCAATATTCTTCATACCCTTCTGACTTCATTTCATCAAGAGATTTTACAGGTTTGGGTTCACAGAATCTATTTTTGTAGAAATCTGGATCAATATTCAATTCCCAATCCAGAAGATCAACAATATAATCCAGGTCATGTTTATACTCTTCCGGGACGTCCTTTACAAGAAAATCCCACGGCATAAACTGATCCCATACTATATTTTGAAACATTGCAAAAACATCCGAAGCTCTCTGAGGTTCATAAGTCAATAATGAACCAGGCGCATGGAGCACTCCAGGTGGTACATTCCATCCCGTTCCTGGTTTAAGTTTATATGCTCTTGAAAGGTATAGTATACCGTTATCACCCTTATCCCAATTCTTAAGGCATTTTATAATATCATCTTTTTTTGTTCCCGGATTTAAACCAAAAAATGTATAAGGGAACCATCCAGGATGATTATTTAGCTGTTTTGGGAAATAATATGCCTCAGGTTTCCCCTTTTGTCCCACGTTTTTTGCCTTTTCATCATCCTGATGGAGATGATGTGGAAGAGGCTCCATATTATCAAAAAACTTGCTAAACATCATCCAACCACCATGCTTCTCCATTATTGCGCTACCAAGAATTTCATTACCCATCAAATCTATAGCATCTTTTAAGAGTACCTTTTCTTTATTTTTTCCATCCTTCACATAGATATAACTCAATCCTTCATCTTCAAGGGTTTCAGGTCCATTATCAGCTTTTGTTGTAGATGCAAACCATCTTTCATCAATTCCGCCTCTATGTGCACCAAAAGCGTAGTAATCATCGGGATGAAGTTTCAACCTCTTCCCAGGAATACAAAATGATCTTGGAACCCAATTTGGAAATAATCTCAAAACACCATCTCCAAGATTTATTGCCTTTTCAACTGTTGATTGTACATTTGCCATAACCGCCCTCCTCATTTTAATATTTTAATTTTTCCATATCATTCAAATAGTTTCATGAAGCAGTCCAATTACTATTACAGGAAGTTTCATAAACAAACCAAATTTTTATGAGTAAAACTTTAATTCAACCTATCCGCATGGTAGTTTCTCGAGAAACAAAATAAGGCTGAAATACAAATCTTTTCTTCAAAATATTTTTTCCTCTAATTTGATCATAAATTACATCTACAGCTGTTTTACACATCTTTGAAAATGGTTGGCCAACTGTGGTAAGAGAAGGGACCATCATGCTGGAAAATGATATATCATCCATACCAACCACAGATATATCCTTCGGTATATTATATCCGTTTTTCAAAAAATGATTTATAATTCCTATAGCCATTAGATCATTCTGTGCCCATATTGCAGTATATCGCTTTTTCTTTGACATTATCTTCTTTACAAAATCCACTCCCGATTCATACTTAAAATCTCCTTCATAGATATCATCTTCAGAAAACTCTATATTATGATTCTTCAGTGTCTCTCTAAATCCTTCCATTCTGTCCCTGCAGAGAGAAATATTAAGCGGGCCCGTCAAACAGGCAATCACCTTATGCCTCTCTTCTATAAAATGCTTGGCAGCCAGAACTCCAGCTCTGTAATTATCAAGAACTACAGAAGGAACACTTTCATCTGAGAAAGCCCTATCTATAACAACAACAGGAATTTTATTGTTTCCCAGCATTCTTAAAACTCTGCTTTCATCCGAAACACGCGATAGAATTATACCATCCACATTTCTGCGAATTAGCATGTCTATAAATTCAGCTTCAGAATCAGGATCATTTCTATTATGTCCAAGTATCAAATTATAACCTTTGTTAGAAACGTTACTCTCTATATAATCTATAAAACTTGCAAAGGCATGGTTATAAACACTCCCGGGAACAACAAGTCCAATGAGTCTTCCGCTCTTTATTCTCAGACCTTTTGCCAGGAGATTTGGCTTGTAGTTGAGCTTTTTAATCGCCTTTTCAACACGTTTTCTGGTCTCTTCTTCTACAGGGACACTATTATTAATTACTCGCGAAACTGTAGATATGGATACGCCTGCAAGCTTAGCAACTTCCTTCATTGATGACATTTATTTTCTCACTTTTTGAAAACGTTTGCGAGTATAAAAAATCATACCATAAATGCACTGACATGTCAACATAAAATATTTAGCTGTTATTTAAATTATATTTCATGTAAGATTTCAGTTTATGACTATTATAACGTTCTCAAACAAGATTTTAGATTTAGCCTGCAATGAATAACAATCATTTTAAGGTTTATCCTATAATTCCAAGTTTATTTGTCTATTATTTGACTGTACATTCCAAACTATATTGATCTAATCTCCTGTCTCATAAAAATAACATAAGTTATGATAAAAATTATTATAGTAATAGCAACTAAATAAAAAATATACGGAGCAACAATTAAAAAACTCTGAAATAGAGGGAGAGGTCCAGCAAACCTCTTTATAGATAGCTGTTCTCTCATGCCCATTTGCATTGCCGTAGGAATAACACTTCTCCTTAAGGGGTCTATAATTGTAGCAGTAGCATTGCTATATAACATCATTGGTGATGTAAAAGATAGTATCTTCTCTATTCTTATAACCCTCATAAGACTTTCTTTGTAGTTTAATAATCCAGCAGACGATACAATACTATTTGCGAGCGCATTAATTCCGAATGGCAAAAAGAAAGAGAAGAATATCCAAAGGGCAAAAGAAGCAAGGGCTGATGTCGCTACACTCCTGAAAATGGTGGAAAATAGTATAGAGACAGCCAGCCATAGGGATATATAGATTATACTAATAATTGCATAAATAAATATTCTCCAGAATTCTTCCATTCCGGGCTTTACTCCAACCTCAAAGAGTCCAACCCCGGTTATCAGCATAATTATGGATACTACCATCAACCCGATTACACCAACTCCTGCAATGTATTTACCATTTATTACGTTATCCCTATATATGGGTTGAGCAAGCAATTTACTGAGAGTACCCTCATTTCTCTCCCTATTTATACTGTCAAACCCTATCATTAGTCCAATTAGAGGGCCAAAGTATGCGATAAATTCCACAAGAGAAAAACCCACTTTTGAAGACGTAAACAGCATTAGAAATACAAACTTAAATAATTTTTCCCCCTGAAGCTGTTCTTTCATACTATCTGAAGCCATATAAACTAGCACAAGGCTCACCATAATGATTATTAATAGTAGAATTAAAAATCTATAACTTGATAGATGATCGGCCAATTCTTTTTTTACAATTACCTTAAATCCGCTCACCACTAAGCCTCCTTGAAGTATTTCATATATACTTCCTCAAGCGTATACGTTTTATTATCGATATTGAACTTCTCCCCTGCCAATTCCTCTATTGTTCCTCTCGCAATCATTCTGCCATTTATCATAATTCCAAAACGATCACAGATTTTTTGAGCCTGATCAAGCATGTGAGTAGACAATACCACTGTCATCCCATTTTTCCTTGATAATGATTCAATCAATCCAAGCATTTTATTGGTAGCATCAGGGTCTAAGCCAAGAGTCGGCTCATCCAGAAAGGCCAATTTTGGCGCTTTTAGCAGAATCTCTGCTATTCCTAATCGCTGCCTCATACCTCTTGAATATGTCTCTATCTTCTTCTTCGCCCTCTCAAGAAGACCTACAGATCTGAGAGCTTCATTAATCCTCCTATCCTTGTCTTCACCTGTAATGCCATTAAGCTCAGCAATAAAATCAAGCATTTGAAAGGCATTCAAATCTCGATAAAATCCCATATTTTCCTGGAGATATCCAGTCATTCTTTTAATCTTTAATGGCTCTTTCAATGGGTCCATTCCAAGAACCTTTGCCCATCCTTCAGTAGGTTCAGATAATCCCAAAAGCATAAGAATCGTGGTAGTTTTACCTGCTCCGTTTGGACCTAAAAATCCAAATATTTCGCCTTCAAACACACTAAAAGTTATATGATCCACAGCAATAAAATCATTATATCTTTTTGTTAACCCATTTATCTCTATGATTTTTTTTTCTTTAACTTCAACTTCACCTGATTCTGTTCTACTATTTTCTTTAACCATCATTTCCCCCAGGTCTTATGCCTAGATGTTATTTCTAATTACCTTCTGCCAAAAAATTTAAATGTTAGAATTAGTCCAGCAATCATCAATGCAATAATAAATATACCAGCCCAACCCCATATTGGGCTCGCTTTAACGGTAACTCTGAACTCAACCGAATCCTTGCTACCCTTTTGACCTATTGCCTGTACTTCTATAGAATAATCTCCGACAAGTGCTTCTTCATACGGTGTTATGATGACTTCAACCTGCTTCACCTGATTTGGCTTTAAAACGCTTATCTTAGCAGGTTTAAACTCAACCTTCCAATTTTCTGGTTTAAAACTGGAAAATGATATATCCCTGTTTTCTGCAGTACCATTATTTTTCACATAGATAGAAACATTAGATGGTTTTCCAGGCCTTGCATTAACCGATAGTAAACCTGATGCTGTACCAACCTTTAGAGAATATGATCCTGTTAATATGACCTTTAATTTGGCTTCAGCACTGGCTTCCTTCGTGCGAATACCGATTTTAATCGGATATTCACCAGCCGCAGCCGTTGAAACCGGTTGTACTTCTATGTCTAAAGTTTTACTCTGATTTGCGAGAATTCTCAGGCTTGATATATAAGTTGATTTTAGTTCCGGCTTAAAGTTGACATTCCACCCATCCGGAGCATCTGCATAAAGATTAAAAATGGCATCCTTTCCAAGGCCGTTCTTAACCATAACTGTAAACTCAAACCTGCCTGTAACTGGGCCTCTCAACACTGGGTAGAAAGTATTTATTAATATTTTCCCACTTGCCTTCTCTTTCACCTTCTGGACAACGTTTATCGTTACAACCTTTCTTCTGTAAAACTTTCCGTCGGTGGTTTTAGCTCCAACTACAAATTGATAGCTTCCAGACTTTATTTCTCCTTTCGGGACTGCTTTAAAAATAAGTTTTTTTTGGCTTTCAGGAGGAACAAATATCCCCGTAACTTCCATAAGATTCTCATTCTGTATTACTACATTCCATTCCTTTGGCGCTTTTTCTATCCATACCTTAATGTCTGCTCCTGTATTACCCTGATTGATAAGTAGGATATCAGTATCAACACTTTCACCTGGTTCAACTTTAAAACCAGTGTATTCAATTCCCATAGTCAGGCCTTTATAACCTACGATACCTGTATCAGAAAACAATGGATAACCAGGTACTGCAACTAGGGCTAAACCCAATACCATCAAATAAAAAAGGGCTCCCTTAACAGGTTTCATTTTTTCCCCCTTAAAAGAATAAATAATTTACACTTTTTTTAATTGTTCTTCAATAAAACTGAGATATACAACTAGTCAAAATAAATCATTATTGTTATCTAAGGTGTTATCACAATCATAATTTTTCTTTCCTATCCTATTTACATTTTGAAACTCTTTAAAATAATCGAATATCATTTCTAATTTTGATTTATCAAGGCAAGTATTCTATAATTCATTATAAATCTAGATTTATATTGATTTACTCAAAATTGTACTTTTCCATATCATGTTCTGTGACAGATAATATTTTTTACCTATACTCGAAAGAGCAAATCTCTATTTTTAGAATGGTTTTATAATTTTATATATTGCTTTCTCTTTGTTCAGGTACAACAACCAATACTGGTATAGGTGTTCGCATAAGAACTCTATTCGCTACACTTCCAAACATCCAGTGCAGAACCTTAGACTTACCA
>QNBN01000173.1 GCA_003645695.1 Spirochaetota bacterium
AGTGTTCATGAAATGTTCTTCCTATTTCGACCAGAGGATTATCCTGCTCAGGATTAATCTCATGAGCCATGAGCCAAACCTCACGAGGACAGATGTAGTAGTACCAGATTAAGGTGGGGATTATATTTTTCACCATATTAAAGTATCTGTCTTAAAACCTGTTCCTATTGAATAAAAATCTTCGAGTTGTTCTTTAGGAATGTATCGTAATCCACAGACTTCAGCAGGAAGTATAATTTTTTTATCTCTCCTGACAGACATTATATAATCCCTAAACTCTCTTCGTATCGAAAGGTAAGCATAGCGTCGTGTGAGGAAGTCTTTTTCATTATATACTTGTTTGCAATACTTCTCCCAGATTCTCTTAGCTTCATCATCAAGTTCTACGAATATATCTATGTATTCTCCTTTTTCATCTATTAGCTGGAATTCACTTACCAGAACATTATGTCCATTCCTCTGAGGTGGATTCTTCCCATGATATCGCAATTCAAGCATAGCTTCCCAAATATATTTAGAAATATCATCATTTATCTTGGGTTTTACCTCTTCAAAATATCTATTTGTTATTTCATAAAAATGATCTTCTGTTATATCTCTATTTTCAAGCAATAATTTTTTCGAAATATCTGGATGAATTTTTCCGTAGACATAGCTTGCAAAATTATCAAGGTAAAAAACATATACTTCACTTTTATCTTTTCCGTACTCTCTATTGCATCTACCAGCTACCTGAATGATGGAATCAATGGGTCCTACATCTCTTATCACTATATCAAAATCAAGATCTACTCCCGCCTCTATAACTTGAGTGGATACAACAATGACTTTATTCCCTCTATCAAGAAGATCTTTAATTGCCCTTATCCGTTCTCCTCTTTGTTTTGGAACGATACTAGTAGAAAGATAGAATAAGTGATTATTTAGCCCAGTATCTCGAATCTTTTGGTAAATTTCTTTTGAAGAACGGATAGTGTTAGCAACCAGTAGATAAGATTTTTTAGCATCATAATTACTTACAAACCACTCTATAAATTCATCTATCTCCACTTTTTGCATATTCGGTTTGATTATAACTCGGTTTAATTTTCTAAAATAATTTTGAGTGTTTTCAACAAGTTCTAATGTCTCTTCCTCATTTAAGATTAAAGGTTTTGTAGCAGTAAGCAAAATAAAATAACAACCAAAATATTCAGAAAGTAATAAAATTACTTTTCTCACGAGATTCCAATATTCAACAGGAATATTTTGCACCTCATCGAGCAAAATTATGCTGCCTGCAATATTATGATATTTCTTTAGGAAACCATTTTTGAATCCGATTATTGTATGCAAGAGCTGGGTGAAAGTAGTTACTATTATTTCCGCTTGCCATGATTCCGTCAAAAGTAAAGCCTTATCTATTGGTCTTTCCTCATTTCCCTCTTTATATCTTAAATCTGTCAGATAGTGGTGTTTAAGAAGGTATGCTGTTTCGTTCTCCTTGAAATTTTTAATTTGAGAAGATAGAACATCATAAATTACCTTATAGTTTTGTTCTATGATGGTAATAAATGGGAGAGAATAAATTATCCTTGGGCTATACCCTTTTTCCTTTTCAATGCGATTTCTGAGTTTCAATGCCGCCGAGAAAGCAGTAAGTGTTTTTCCTGAACCTGTAGGCGCAGTAATGGTAAATAAAGGTTTTTCTAATGGGACTTTCTCGATTAATACTGTAACACTCCCATAAATGTCATTCCGGATCAGGTTTATAGGCTTGTTTGATCTTAAATCAAAACATTTTTCTCTATATTTATCAGCTAAATCCGGAGATAAAAATTTTCTTTCTATTTTTGTTGTTTCTCCAGCATCTCTTTTATCTGCATCGATTAGTACAGAGTAAAGGAGTAAAGTAAGGAAAGAGATAAAAATTTTCTCATTATCAGATAGTTTTTTGTATTTAAAACTCTGATTTAATTTGCTAAGATTTTTTAAAACTTCCATCCATGAATTAAGGAAGTTCTCTATCTTATCAACCACCCTTATCTCACTATATTCTTTCTCTATATTTCTTAATCTTTCATTTTGTTTTAAATTTTCTACCTGATTATACATTGTTTTTAATTTTTCTCTTAGATTGGATTCTGCACGAGGAAACATAGGAGGATTTTTTAGATCTTGACTTGTAGGAATATCTGTCTCAAGCGAACCTAAATCTCCATGATGATGAAGAACCACAAAATATCCAATAAGAGGAAGGTATGAATAAATTCTTTCTTTGACATCATTTTTTTCGATATATTTTTGGATTTGCCAAGCTGCGAATAATGCAGAAATAAATGAATGATGGGACTTTCGCCCCCAATCTCTCCTTTCAAGAAGATGCTCTTGAAAAAAAGAGGTATATTTCCCAAAATCATGAGAAATTCCTATAAGATACGCTATTTCTGCAATAAGTTTTTTATCTTTCAAAGGTA
The DNA here is from genome assembly GCA_003645695.1 of Spirochaetota bacterium. GTDB lineage: Bacteria > Spirochaetota > B62-G9 > B62-G9 > B62-G9 > B62-G9. The sequence continues at coordinate 2,457 of QNBN01000173.1, forward strand.
TTTCTTCTATACTGGATTTTGCATCTTTTGCTACCCCAATTAAATGGTCTTTTAGTTCTTTTTGGAGGTTACCTTCCATATCTACATGAGAATAAAATTTCATTTAACTCTCCATAAAAACAATATTTTCTGTTATCTTACCTCCTTCCGGATCCTGATATTTTATTCTATAATAGTTATCTTTAATTTTTAATTTAGCAATATTGTTATTTTTTTCGTAAATAAAACCTCCTACTTTTTTAATCCTTCTTCCTAGAGTAAATTCAATAGGCATCCGTTCCTTAATATATTGTAATATTTTTCCGGAACTATGTTCAAAAATAACCCCTCCTTCTTGGATTTGCTTAGCATTGATTGGTGTGACTATCTCTACAGGTTCAGAAGGATTTGATAATAACTCAATTTCTTCGTCTTCAATAGAATCAATAAATCTTATTTCGGCAATAAATTCACTCATACCCAAATAAGGAGGGTAAACAAATTTTTTTGTTTCTAAAATTTTTCTGAGTTCATCAAAAAGTTCTGTAACATGATAAAAATATATCCGATAATTGAGTTGTTCGTTATCTTCCAAGGGCAATACTATTTCTAACGGTATTTGGGTAGGTCCTGCACTGAGATTTATTTCTCCAAGCGATTTTGTTCGAATATAATTTACGGTCTGCATAATTTTACGAATAGGAACTCTTACTGAGACACCTATCTTACATTTTTCGCAACTAAATTTTTCATAATATTTATCTCTTTCTATGCCCAGCATACCTGCAATTAATCCTGCAATAGTGGTTCTAGGAGGAAAAGAGTAAGAAAGAGATGATGAATTGGTATAAAACTTCCTAAAATGGGCCATTGTTCCCCTTATGTCAAATATAAGCAATCTATCAATATGTGTTTTCATGTTACTACCCTATCCTCCGCGAGATATTTATTTTAAATGTGGTAGATTCTCGACATCTATTCCCAGTCCTCTAATGCTATTCTCAAGTTCATTTCCCTCTACTTCCAAATCCTCATGTTTCCAGAGATATATTTTGTTAATTTTATTTATATTCTTTTTAATAAGGTCGATTAGATTAGAGATGTCCAACTTTAATTCATTTATATCCCTAAGATTTTCTTCTGGTTTTACCTTAACATATTTTCTTAAATCTCCAAGGAAAGTAGCATCATCCTTATATTCAATTCTAATTAATAATCTTGGTGTTTGACCAATCTTGCTTCTTGTAGTCGCTTGTAATGGAATTGCCTCCAACAACGCATTGTCAAATAATTTTATATCACCCTCAGATAATTTAGTCTTTTCAGCTCTCTTTCCACTAATTATACCATGAAAAGCAATCAAAGAGTAATAAACTCTCCAGTCCTTACCCATGGTACTATATTCTTCCCCTCTTCCTGCAAATGTAGAAGTTATCGTTGAAGATTCAACAATTTGGACTTTATTTAGCGAGTACCCCCAATTGAATTGGACGGGCCCTGTAAATGTTATGGAAGCACCTCTTTCTTCACTCTTTAAAGGCATTGTGGCACCGAATAAACGAATATCTATTAATTTAGATAGCAACCAATCAATATGCTTGGATAGTTCTTTTTCTTGGGGTTTTCCATCTTTATTGATTAGATCTTTTAATTCTTCATTATTTTCAATTTCATCCCTATATTTCCCTATCAATTTTTTTAAGCGATTTGTAGCATCTACCGTCTCCCCCTCTACTTGCGAAACAAAAATTTCATATATTGGCGTTCCACTATTGTTTTTTAATCCCATAAGATAATCTCTTATATACCTCTTCAATCTTACGTCACTTACCAAATTTCTTTGCGTTTCATAATCCATACGGGGTTTATTTTCATCATCAGGATCCCCATTTGGATTACATAGCTTCGCATCATAAATAAAAAGAATATCCGAATTTTTAATTGCCTTTTCACTCATTTTTCGCCACCTCATTATTTTTATTTTCATCTTTCTTACTCTTTATAGCCCTATAGGTATTATAAGCATATCCAGAAAGTACATAAAAAACATTCTCTTGATCAGAAATCTCCCAATTTTCAATATGCTTATCCAACAATTTTTTCATTTCTGCAAATATTTTTTCGTTATATGATGAAAGTTTATCATATTGTTTCAACTTCTCAAATATCTCATTGGCCAACCTCATAATTTTTCCTACATTCATACCCTGATATGTAATTTTATTTAAGATTGGCTTCGTTCCACCTTTCTTATACTGTGCATTAGCTACCTCTCCAATAAGATACCCAAGCAGAAAAACTGCTGTTTTTGGCTTAGAGTAGCCCATCTCTTTTACATATTCCTTTATTTCGCCTTCTAAATCCGTTTTATCTACTTCCATATTATCACCCTCTTTTAAAAGATTTAACTTTTTTAAATAAACCAGAATCAAATTTGCCTCTAACATTGCATAAACCAATCCGATGTCAGTATCGTCAGGTTTGCCTATGTTGTAGTTATCAAATTTTTCAAATCTATAAACACAGGCAAGTTCTACAAATTGCCTAATTAAAAATTTATATGGTATAACTCTCCCCGAAAATAGAGAATCATAAAATTCTAAAACCTTTTTGTAATCTACAACTTCTTGTTTACTTTTTCTGACAGGAAAAAGATAGTACATTTTACCTAAGCCCAAATACCATCTACTATTTTCTCCAAAAACTCTAACTCCTATATCATGAATTTCGCTTTCCTCTTCTCTTAATATATCAAGCCTACTTGGAGGCACATCTTTTATGAGTTTCAAAACTTTGAACTCACTTTGTGCTTTCCTATAAAAAAGAAGGTTTAAAATAAAATTGTTTTTTTGTTCTTCAAAGTCAGGATAATCTTCTATTTGTTCTTTGAATTTCCTCAATCCCTCAAGGCTGACTGTGGAAACAAGAGATATATTTATATAATTCGCCCATCTTTTTAGACCCTCTATAGAATATGAGATATCAAAAATGAATTTAGGGATAATATAAAGATTTGTCCCAGCAAGATAGCTACGAAGATTATTTTCTATAAAAGATTCTCCAGCAAGGAGTTTTTTATAGCAATCTTTACACAAGCTAAAATTTTTAAAGAATCCTTCTCTTTGCAATCCAGATGAGAATCCAATTTTATCTGTAATATAATATTTAAACTTAAGTTTGCTCGTATCATTAGTAATTTCTTTTTCCTCTTGACAAAGATGACATATACCCGTCTCTCCTTCAGAAAATAAATTAGATACTATTGAATTTTCTATATAAGTTCTATACTCGGGCAAATTCACCAAAAATTGGCCATCAACTTTTATGGTAAATAATGCTATATCTTTTTTAGTCCAGTTTTTTTCTTTTTTTAAATAAGCAAAAATTTCATTTGAAATAATTTTTGGTAACTTTTTGATATTTCCCTTTGCTTCTTCAATAAGTTGTTCCATGGTTTTAGAGGATATTCCTAGTTTTTCTATATTCCATACATATCGATACCTTTCTCTTTGTCCCTCTTGTGGTCCTACATCATAATAAAATTTATCTTTAAGCTTTTCAAAAACATTACCTAGCTCTTCATTGAGCTGAAAAAGTTTAAAATTCGGAATTGTTTGGGACACCAAATATTCTAAGTTAGTAGTGGTAAATCTATCTTGAAGATTATTCGCGCTTGCATTTCCTATCCATAAATATTTCCGCGGTGTTTCTTCCTTAATTTCTTCCAGCTCAAAATTTATTGTACCTTTTGTAGTATCAAATTCTATAATAAGAATATACTGTTTATTGTTTTGATTTTGGACAGAGACAGGTCTTGCCAAACTTTCTAAAAATTGTTCAGGCGCATTAGATAGAACCTTTTCACCTATTTCCTTTATAGCCTCAATCATCCAACAACCTCAAACATTCCAAATCCCTGGGAATTTTTGCTTCCTAATCCAGTATAATATGCTAATTTAAGTATTTTTCTGTTGCCGTTTAATACGAATGTGCCTGTCCATCCCTTTATAATTGTGCCC
>QNBN01000174.1 GCA_003645695.1 Spirochaetota bacterium
AGGTTATGCAGATCCTGTTGGAATATTAGAGATGACCTTGAAGCAGTGGCATGATATGATAGAGACAAATTTGACAGGGACGTTCTTGTGCACCAAAGAAGCTGTAAAATACATGAAAAAAACAGGGGGGAAAATTATAAACATTGCATCGATGGCTGGTACAGGAGCAAGACCTGGCTGGAGTGCCTATGCTGCCAGCAAGGCGGGTGTTATCAATTTTTCTCTAACAATGGCTGAAGAATTAAAAATATATGGTATAAAGGTATTTTGCATATGTCCTGGGCGAACAGCCACAGCTCTAAGGAAAAAATTAGTCCCCGATGAAGATTTATCCAAGATCATGAAACCGTCTGCCGTAGTTAATATAGTCAAATTTTGCTTATCTGATGAAGCAGATGTAATTGATGCCCAGCCTATACTTGTAAGAGAAAGATAAAGAAAGGATTAGTTCTCAATTTGGTAGAATTGTTGTTTAACCAGATGCTTTAACGCAAATGATTTAATGTATTACTTTACAGGAAACCGAGACATAGTGAAGGCATTATTATGGGAAACTACAAAAGAAGAATGATATGGTTTTCCGAAATTAGGTGGGATTTCCTGATGACGCGAAAACAGCAGATATTGAAACGATTCCCAAAATATTGGAAAATATTATTTATTGAACCTGTAGTATTAGGTAAAAAAACTCATTTTATACCTAAAAGGGAAAACAATATATACATCGTAACGATTCCCTATCTGAGAGGCAGTAATAAAAATTTTTTGAGCAAATTTATCTCTAATAATGGGATAGTAAGTGTATTTATTAAAACCTTTGGTGAATTAATAGCGCTTTTCTGGATCTATATTCTAGGATTTTCTGGGAAAGATAAAGTAGTAGCACTTAGTAGCATTCATTGGGGCGATTTTGCATCAAAATTGAAAGCAAAGGTGAAATTTTATGATTGTAATGATGATCATCTGAAGTTTGCGGAGAATTGTCCGTGGGCAAGGGAGTTTTTATTAAGATACTTAAAGACTTGTAACTTTATGACTTATGTAAGTGAGGAATTGGATAAAAAAATTCAAGAAATTTGTTGTATAGAATCATTTTTTGTTGGAAATGGAGTAGACTTTGAACATTTCAACAAGAGAAAAGAATCCCCCGAGGTTATACAGAAAATAAAAAGACCGATCATTGGTTACGCAGGTACTATTGATTATATTGATACAAGCTTACTTTCGCTTATTGCTGAAAAATACAAGGATTTCAGTATTGTACTTATTGGCCCAGAAATAAGAGGAACATTTATAATAAATTTTATTAAAAAAGAGAAATATCCAAATATTTACTATCTTGGAAAAATTGATTATGAAGATTTGCCTGGATTTGTGCAAAACTTTGATGTTGCGATAATTCCTTTTAGAAAAGATGAAATTTCTAAATCACTAAATCCGAATAAATTGTATGAATATTTAGCAGCTGGTTTACCGGTTGTAACGATGGATTACTCAGCAAAGTTTAGGGAATTGAATAATGTTATTTATGTCGCTCGTGACAGGGAAGAATTCGTTGAGATGATTAGAAAGGCTTTAAGGGACAAAAAAGTTGAGGAAAGAAGCGAAACTGCAAAAGGATATGATTGGAATATGAAAACGAAACAATTAATTGAAATCATACAAAATTACTTATGTTAGTGGAATGATTAAGAATATATTTAAAAAGGGCAGTTTTGCCTCTAATGTTTTTATTTTATCCTCAGGAGGAGGGATTGGACAACTGGTAACGTTCCTTATTTCCCCTGTATTAACGAGGATGTATTCGGCTGAAGCCTTTGGGGGCTTGGCACTAATTGTATCAATTTACATGATATTAGGTGGGATTGTGACTTTGAAATACGAAATGGCTATTCCATTAGCTGATAAAGAGAAAGATTGTGATTCGCTTGTTCTTTTGAATTTTTTATTGTCAATATTAATGATATTTGTCATATTAGTTATATATTTACTATTTAAAGATTACATTACAAATATATTTAATCTCAGAAATCTTGGTGGATTGATATATTTTTTACCATTAATGATATTGCTAGAGGCAAGCAGAAATATTTTTCGCTTTTGGTATATAAGAAAAGACAACTATAAAAATATATCTGTGAGTATAATAATAAGGCACTCAACTATGTCTGCGAGCCAATTTGTTTTTGGATTAGCGGGAATTCTTAAAAAGGTTGGATTGGTTCTAGGTCATATTATAGGACAATGTGTAGAAATTTTATGGTTAAGTACAATTTATGTAAAAACGAAAAGAGCTGAGGGTTTTAAGGGTATAAATCTCAAATCAATGAAAGATAATGCATATAAATATAAAAATTTCCCTTTGTTTTCAAGTTGGAATGTTATATTTAATAAACTGGGGATGAATCTTCCTGTTATTCTTCTAGCTTTATATTATCCAAGAGAAGTTATAGGCATCTACGCGGTTAGCGTTAGAGTTTTGAATACCCCAATAAATCTAATTGGCACATCTGTTGGACAGGTCTATTACCAGCAGATATCTAAATACATTAGAAATAATATTAGAACTACTCGATTTATTGTAACCACTTCCTTAAAGTTATTAGTTATAACATTTGTGCCAATGTTAATTATTCGATTCTGGGGTGAGGAGATATTTGGAATTGTGTTTGGAAATGCTTGGAAAAGTAGTGGAAAAATCTCTGCTCTCCTAGTTCCTCTATATTTATCCAGGATGGTTGTATCACCAATCAGTACTATCTTTGCCGCATCAGGTAGACAGTATATCTCCTTAACATGGCAGATTTTATATACACTGTGTGTGTTTTTCTGCTTCTATTTTATTGGTGCAAAGGTCGATTTCTATAGGTTAATAAGCATTTTTAGTTTTTTAGTCGCATTTTTATATTTATTATTGTATATGGTAGTTATATTGACTTCCACAAGTCTAGATAGAAAAATGGCAAAAGTATAAAAGTGGGATTGGCGAGACAAATTATAAATAATATATTGAGACCTGTTGAATATTCTATCAACCTCTTAACGAGAAATAGGAAATGGTATCCACCTATATTTGTTATTGGTGCGCCTAGATCATCATCAACACTGTTTTATCAAGCAGTTACAGACAGTTTTGATGTTTGCTATATTTCAAATTTCATTAGGAATCTGTATATTGTTCCAGCTACTGGCTGGTTGTTGCAATCGCTAATATTTCCTGGAAATTATAGTTCTGATTATAGTTCAGAACATGGTAGGACAAAGGGATACATTGGACCTAACGAAGCTGCTGAATTTTGGTATCAATGGTTTCCAAAAGGTTTGAATGTATATGTTGATAAAAATGAAATTAATGAAAAAATAAAAAAAAGTATAAGAAATAAGATACTTTTACTATCCAAGGTTTCAGGTAAGCCAGTTGTTTTTAAAAATTTATACAATAGTATGAGAATAAATCCATTGGTGGAATCAATTCCCGAGTCTATATTTGTCGTTTGTAAGAGAAATCCAGTTTATATAGTTCAATCAATACTTTTATCTAGATTGAAAGTGTTAGGAAGTATCAAAGAATGGTGGTCTGTGCCACCGAGACAGATAAATGAAATCTTAAATATGGAGCCCGTCAAACAGGTAGCAATGCAGGTATATTTAGTCTATAAGCAAATAAACGAAGATTTAGAGAGAAATAATGCGAAAAGGGTTTTTTATGTAGACTACAATGAATTGTGTGACAATCCAGGTAAATTGTTAAACGATTTTAGAGATTGGTTAAGTCAATACGGGATACCATTAAAACAGAAGAAAGAATTTCCTAAAAAATTCATAAATTCCAACAAGGTGAAAGTTGACAAAGGTACCTTCAATAGAATAGTAGAGGAAGTTCAATTACTATGGAAGAGTTAAATTGTGAAATGATCCATTCAGATGAAGTCCAAAACAAATTGCCTATTTTTTTAAAGAAATGGTGGCTTGATGTTGTAGCAAAGGATAAATGGTTCTATTTATTTGTTGCTAAAAATGATATGATTGCTGTATGGCCTATAGTAGAAAGCAAGAAACTATTTTTGCGAATCTCCAAGATGCCTCCGCTTACCCAGTATTTAGGACCATATTTCATAGTGAACAGTAATAGTAAACCTTCCCTTTCATCAACAATTGAAATGTACAGGATTTTATTAAATAGGTTAAATCACATTAATATATTCAAACAACGATTGAATCTTACTGTTAAGAATTTGCTTCCTTTCTTATGGCAAGGTTTTAATATGTCCATTAGGTACACTTATAGAATAAATACAAAAGAAAGCGATTTAAATACTATATTATTGAAAATGTCCCCAACAAGAAGAAGAAAAATTAAAAAGGGAATGAATCTGTTATTAATTGAAAAAGGCGAGGTAGATGAAAAATTTATTAGATTAATAAAAAAGACATTTTATAGGAAAGGTAATCGAGCACCTTCCTCTATTGAGTTGCTTAAGGAAGTATATAAAGCTTCACTTAAATACGATGCAGGAATTATTATAAATGCATTAGAGCCGAAAAACAAAGAAATTTGCGGGACTTCATTTTTTATCAAAGATAATTTCTCTGTTTACTATTTAATAGGTGCTTACGATGAAAGAGTTGATACCAATGGTTTAGCTTCTTCATTGTTACTATGGGAAGGTATTAAAATTGCTAAGGAAAATGATTTAATTTTTGATTTTGAGGGGTCAATTTTAGAAGGTGTTGAATATTTTTTCCGTTCGTTTGGTGGGGATTTAGTTCCTTATTATGAAGTGTCCAGGATAAAACCTGGGATTTTAAATCTGGCATACAAGTTTTTTCACTGATATGAGTATAAATTATTACGAATTGATAATTGGTAAGTTTTTCCGCCCTGATATAAAAGATTATGTTCCTGATTTTGCCTATTCACCACTTAACATTTTAGGTAAATTGTATGAACCGATTATCGATAAATATTGGATTGAAAAGTCAAAATATAAGCCAATATGGCCAGATAAAAAACCTTATGCGGTTTGTATTACTCATGATGTTGACCACGTAAGTAGGTACAATTTCCCCCAAAACTTAAGAGCTATAAAGAAAGCAATAAAAAGTATGGAAAAGAGGAAAACCAAGAAAAGTTTATCTATGATTTTAGAATCTTTTGGAAATGTGTTAAACTATATATTTAGGAATGGTAAGGATCCTTATTCTAATCTTGATCTTTTGATTAATATAGAGAAAAACTTTGATGTTAGATCTACCTTTTTCTTTGCCCCTGAAAAAGTTCTAAAAATTCATTTTTCTGATTGTGTTTATAAATATAACGATAAAATATATTTCTTTGGGAAAAAGAAGACTATTGCTGATATTATAAGATATATAGCTAAAGAGGGCTTTGAAGTTGGCTTGCATAGTCAATGGTGGTCATATAATGATCCCATCGAGTTCGCAAATCAAAAAAAACAACTAGAATTTGTATTAGGGAAGAAAGTATATAGCAACAGAAATCACTTCCTTAAATTTGATAATCGCCTTACACCATATGTTTACAAAAAAGGAAGAATCCTTTATGATTCTAGTCTTGGTTTTAACGATAATATTGGCTTTAGAAGAGGAACCTCATATCCATTTTATCTCTACGATCTATCGAATAACAAAAAGACAGGGGTGATGGAAATACCTTTGATTGTTCAAGACAGTGCAATGTTGTTAAAGGTGAAAGGATTGAGGATTAGTGTAAAAAAGTGTTTGGAATATGTTTATGAAATTAAAGAGAAAGTGAAAAGTACTAGCGGAGTGTTAACAATTTTGTGGCATCCTCACTCTTTAAGCTCGAAAAATTTTTACGTTGCATTTACTGAGGTCTTGAAAATGTTAAAGGAAGACGACCCTTGGTTTGCCACAGTTGCTGAGGTTGGTGAATGGTGGAAAAATGAAGTCAAAATAAACATTGTAGATTTTTTAGAAGAAGAGTTCAATAAGAAGGAGGGATAAATTGCCCAAGAAAAAACAAAGGAAAGAAGAAATTAGAAAAGGTAAACCATTAATGTTTTTAAGGAATGAATATGTATTTTCATTAGTTGCTTACTTTGTAACTATAACAGTTCTTTTTAGCCCTGTATTTTTCTGCAATAAAAGTTTTACTTCTCCCGACCAGCTATCCTCTACGTATACATTTTTCTCATTGAAAAAGCATCTAAACGAAGGAATCTATCCACTATGGAATCCCTATATATTTTCAGGAATGCCAGCATTCTCTGCCTTATCATTTAATCTTTTTGTGTACTTACCTATGCTTCTTTACTATCCGTTCACCCTTATTGGAATTCCCGGACTGATTTTTACAGTACTCCATTATTTAATAGCTGGTTTTGGCACATTCCTTTTGTTGCGGAGATGGAAACTAAAGCCTATCCCAGCATTTTTCGGTGGTTTAGCATACATGATTATGCCCTATC
>QNBN01000175.1 GCA_003645695.1 Spirochaetota bacterium
CATCGGATTAGGCGCAAGAGACACTCTTAGGCTAGAGAAATGCTTTTTACTTGCAGGTAATGAGTTTGAGGGAGGGAGAACACCTATAGAGGCTGGTTTATCCTGGCTGATTAACTGGGACCATGATTTTATCGGAAAAGATGCACTTCTTAAACAGAAAGAGAAAGGCAATTATGAGAGATTGACTTGTCTAGAATGTATTGAGAAAGGGATACCAAGGCATGGATATGCAGTTGAAAAAGATGGTAAAGTAGTTGGTAGAGTGTCTAGTGGGAATATCTCACCCTGTCTAAACAAGGGAATAGCTTTAGCCTATATCAAACCAGAATACAGAGAGGTAGGCTCAATCTTGGATATAGTGATTAGAGATAAAAAAATTAGGGCAAAAGTTGTTAAACCACCTTTTGTATCTAAAGATTGGGCAAAAGAGAATCCCTAAATTTAAGAAAACTTAAAAGCATTATAAAAATATCAAAAATTGGTGAGATAAAATGAGTGAAAACATACCAGAGGATTTGAAATATACAGATACACATGAATGGGTTAAGATGAAAAATGAAAAAACAGTTGTTGTGGGGATAACAGATCATGCACAAAAAGAACTCACAGATATTGTTTTTGTTGAGCTACCTGCTGTTGGAAAAGAAGTTAAAAAAGGGGAGGAAATGTGCATAGTAGAATCTATTAAATCTGTTTCAGAAATTTATGCACCAATCAGTGGCAAGATAACAGCAGTTAACAAGGAACTGGAAGATTCACCAGAAAAAATAAATAACAGTCCTTATGAAGAGGGATGGTTAGTAGAAATAGAAATAGCAAATAAAGATGAACTTAATTCTCTTCTAGATGCAGATGCATATAAAAAATTAATATCTAAATAGAGGTTTTTCCTTTTAGATATTTAATAAGACCGCCGGCTTTCATTATTTCAAATTCGAGACTTGTTAAAGGAGTTGCTTCTAAAATTTTATTTGTTGATAAATTTTTTATCATTCCCTTTTCTAAATCTATTTCTAGTAGGTCTCCATCTTTAATCTTATCTACATCTTTGCATTCTAAGATTGGCAATCCTATGTTTACAGCATTTCTATAGAAAATTCTTGCAAATGATTTGGCTATTACTGCACCTGCTCCAGATCCTTTTATAGCAATAGGAGCTTGCTCTCTCGATGACCCGCAGCCGAAGTTTTTGCCAGCAACTATTATATCTCCTTTATTTACTTTCTTTGCAAAATCTTCTTTTCCAGGAACGCCTTCCATTGCATGTCTGCCCATCTCTTCAATATCAGTTAGAGTTAGATAGGCACCTGGAAAAATTTGATCAGTATCTATATTATCACCAAATTTCCAAGCTTTTCCCTTTAGAATCATTTTTGCTTTCACCTATTCATATAAAGAAAGAAAATAATTTATTTTATTTTCAAAAATCTCTGCTTGCTTTTGAATAACAGTTTCAGCTTCATTTACATCCATATATCTTGTTTCAAGTGCATAACTCGAAACCCTTCCAAGCCAAAGCGATTTTAGAGCATCCACTAATCTTTCTTTTTCATCTTTTGCTTTTTTGTAATAGGCTGCAAAGTCATAAACAATCTCAGCCCAAAATTCAGCGTCAAATTCCAAGTTATTCTCAGCAATTTTTTCAAGTTTATTTATTTTATCTACATCGAGCGCTTTCCTTATTATATTCTTTCTCTCTTCAAATTCTCTCTTAAAAGATGCCTTTAGATCATCAATATTTATTTTCACTGGTATCGGAGTTTGACCAAAACATTCTCTATATATTATCTTTTTTCTCTCTCTCTTTTTCTTCATCCATTTGTTTTTATAGTAATCAGTTAATTCAAACATACTCATAGATACTTGTCTAAACATTGGGGCCAAAAGTTTTTCATGCTCTAAATATCTTGTAGTTGATTCATGTATTTTTTGTGCAAAAAGTGTTTCCCTTAATGCCATTCCTTCTGCTGCAGCAGTAGTTGTTATAAATATATCAACACCAAAATCTTTTGGGAAAAGTGGATGCCTTCTTAATATCTCATAAAGTGCCTTCGATATCCCAAATTCACCAGCGATTGGTTGCCTAATGTCTATTTCATATAGTGCCCGTGTATATGGGTAAACTAGGAGGTTTGTTATAAGCCCATCATATTTATCTCTTATATAGTAGGGAATAGTAAGATCTGCCCTTCCATATAGTATGGGGTATAGAAGAGTTTGAATCCATTCTGGTTTTACACTTAGTATGTCTCCATCTATCAAAAGTGTAGCCTTTGCATCCAAATGATGGGAGATTTCTATTATTGTATATATTCCAGCGCCTTTTCCCCCTTCTACTATATCGTTTGTCACTATTTTGTTTATACCAATATATGGATAGAAAAGCTCAACTATTTCATCTGTTCTATCAGTGGAGTGTCCCTTACTAATAACTATAGCTTTTTTGTATTCTGGAAAATACCGGTTAAGTCCTTCGTTTATAGTGTTTAATACATTTAGAACCGTTCCTTCAACATTTTTACAAAGAACCCCAACTACTACATCAACTGGTTTAGCTTTTTCACATTTCTTTATAATTTTTTGTCCTAGGCTTACATTATCCACCCAGTTCATCCTTTACTCATTCTCCTCTACTACAATTTCAAGTAATTTTTCTCTAATTTTTCTCTTAGCAGACAATATTCTTAGCCAATCTGGCACTATTCTACCTGTTGGTCTTTTCAGATAATCTCTACCTGCATTTAATATTTGTTTGCTAAACTTTTCCACGATAAGTTCTTCAGAGTGTCTATCATATTTTAAATTATTAAAATGGGCATCTGCGAAATATTTTCTAATAAATTCTTGCGCATTCCTTAGATATAAAACTTCTAGTGAAGTCAAAAATTCTTCAGATATTATAATATGATCTTCTACTACTAGATCTCTCAGAAGAGTTTTCAATATATCCTGGATCATTTTAGTTAAACCTTCTCTCTCGTTGCCGATTTTCTGATGTTTATGGTCATAAAAGCCTAGATCAGTTTGACATATTTTGTTTAGTGGGATGTGTCTGTATGTTTCGGCAAGCATGCCAAGTTCTATTCCCCATCCAGCTGGAATACTTATGCTCACTGCTAGATCGCTAGTAAGAGCAAATTCCCCAGATAGTGGATATCTAAATGAACGTAGGAAGCTGAGAAAATTTGATTCTTTGCCTATCTGATCTGTCAATGCTCTGAGTAAAGGTTGAAGGAATAACCTAAAAACACGACCATACATTTTGTTTTCATTTGAACCTATTCTCGCATAGTAGCCTTTATTGAATTTAAAATCTAAATCAGGTTCAACTATAGGATATAGTAGTTTTGTTGGTATAAGCTCAGTATAGTTTCTAATATCTGCATCATGCATAGCTATTCCATAAGATTCTAAACTAGCTATGCCAAGAGCTAGCCATACATCCCTACCCTTTCCTCCATATTTTATTAGATCAAAACCCTCTTCCTTCAATTCAAAAAGCAATTCTTTTATCTTGGGACCATCACACCATATAATCAATTTAGGTATCCTCAAGGATGAAAAAAATCTTTTAACTTCTCTAAATTCTTTTTCTGTTTTTGCTGCTAAAGAGATAAACACTTTATTAACATAATCACACTTGTTAAGACATTTTACAATCCCTTTCAATTCCTTCCTTTTTATTTCCTCATAGAGCATAGGTATAATAATAGATACTGGTCGCTCATTAGTAACTGCTTTAACCTCTCTTATAAGTCTGTTTTTATCGATTTTTAATTCATGTAATGTAGCAATTTCTTCTTGTTTTATATCCATCTCTCATCACCATAAAATGTTTTCTAAGGTTAACCTTTTAACCTTAATCAATTTAGATGATTTTTCCTAAGGAAAATAACTTTAATAACTTTTATTATTTCTTATTTTTCGGCATTTTTTAAATATGTCATTTATATTTATAGCAACAATCAAGTTAGTTAAATAATAAAGATTAAATAATAAATATTAGTTATATTATAATTTAGGTGAGAATTTAAATGATAGATATTCAGCTTACAGGAATATTTCCTAGATCTAATGAGTTGATAAAAACAACTTGGGACTATGAAAAAGGTAAAATTGGTAAGAAAGATCTAGAAAATAGAATAAAGCAGGATGCTAAACATATCATAGAGTTACAAGTTAAAGCTGGATTTAAATATACAACTGACGGGATGTTATTATGGCAGGACCTTTTTAGACCCTTCATCGAAAATGTAGATGGAATTACATCAGGCCCTCTGACAAGATGGTTTGACAATAATACATTTTTCAGAAAGCCAATAATTAATGATAAACTAAAAACCAAGGAGAGATTTATCTATAAATATATCCAAACTATTCCTTTATCAGATAAGTTATTTTGGAAAGCTATATTGCCAGGACCTTTTACATTTGCAAAGCTTTCCTCAAATATATATTATGATGATTTCAAAAAACTCCTTTTAGATCTGTCGCAAATATTCAAGGTAGAAGTTGAAGATCTGACCAATAAAGGTATATCCTTTATTCAGTTTAATGAGCCAGCGATCACATGGTATAAACTTACAGATAAGGAGTTGGACTTTATTAAAGATGTATACAAAATTATAACAGATGATTTGAATACCAAAACATGTATACATACTTATTTTGGCGATGCATCCCCTGTTTTATCATCTCTATTAGATTACCCAGTTGATTACATAGGTATAGATTTTTATTCAACTACCTTCGAAGAAATAAAAAATCTCTCTGTCTCTAAAGGATTATTATGTGGATGTATTGATGCTAGAAATTCATTTTTAGAGAATCCATCTAACATATTCTCTTTTATCAAAGATATAAAGGAGCATATGGAACCAAAGGATATAATAATATCTCCAAATTGTGATTTAGAGTTTCTACCGAGAAACATTGCTGAGAAAAAAGTAGTGATTCTGGGAAATGTTTTAAGAATGTTGGAGGAAAAGCTATGAAAAAATTATTTCCCACTCAGGAAATAGGAAGTCTAGCAAAACCAGCATGGTTGATAAAAGGATTAAGAGGTTTACCACTATTAGAAGAAGATCTAAGAGAATTAGATATGTGGGCTAAAAAGCTTGGTATTCAGTGGTATGAAGAAATAAAACAACTTCTAATAAAAAGATCAATTACTGAGAAGAAACTGAGAGACTTCGCCGCTCTTTTCAATATAAAATTTTTTGAGAAGGCTGGTTTGGATTTTGTTTATGATGGAGAAGCGAGAAGGATAGAAATGTATGAGTACCCTGTAAGACATATTAATGGAATAAAAATTTTGGATTGGGTCAGAAGTTTTGACAACAAATATTACAGAAAAGGAGCATGTATTGACAAGCCTAAACTTGAGAATTTCTACCATCTAGAGGAATTTAAATTTGTTAAAAATAACACCAATAGGGGTGTAAAAATCCCTATCACTGGTCCCTATACTCTGGCAGATTGGTCTTTCAACGAGTATTATGAATCTAGATTGGTTGATAAGATCAAAGATTTTAGAGAAAGAAAAAAAGTTGCAAAACAAGAGTTTGTGTTTGATCTAGCAAAAGAGATTGTTAGACCCAATATAGTTGCATTAGTTAAAGCAGGTGCTAAATGGATTCAAATAGATGAACCTGCAGCTACAACTCATCCTGATGAAATTTCTTTGTTTATTGATGCATTTAATGAAACTGTAAGGGGTATAGATTGCAAATTCAGTGTACACATTTGCTATAGTGATTATAGTTTACTCTATCCAGAATTACTAGAATTAAAAGCAGATCATTTAGCATTTGAATATGCTAATAGGAAAAATTATGATGATCTAAAACTTTTTAAGGAATATGGTGACAAAAGGGAAATAGGTCTAGGCGTGCTTGATGTTCATTCTGATGAAATTGAAACGCCAGAGCTTGTCAAAGAGAGATTAATCTATGCTTACAACCTTTTGGAGGAGAATGAAATCTATGCAAATCCAGATTGTGGTCTAAGAACAAGAAATTTAGAAGTATCTTTCAAAAAACTATCTAATCTAGTAAAGGGGGCACAACTAGCGAGAGAATCTCTCTCTTAAAAATTATAGTTTTGAAATTTTCTCTACTATTTTTGCTGCTAGAAAAGGATATCGTATTGACATAACATGGGCACCAATTGAATACCCATTACTTCTTGCGAAATCCCTTAGATTTTGATACATTTCAACACATATTTCTACTGATTTCTCCCCCATATCTTTCGCCTCTCTTAGAATCCTTGCTATACCATCTGATAAACCAGGAATTCCTAGCTGCTTCTTGAAAAATTCTAATCTTTTCAGCGAGGTTATAGGACCTGATCCAACAAGTATTGGAACCGATGGATCAACTTTCTCTATAAAATCAGTTACAGTTTTTGAATCATAAGTTAATTGTGTA
>QNBN01000176.1 GCA_003645695.1 Spirochaetota bacterium
AAGAAGTATAATATTGTAGTGATAAAAATTCATAGTTGCTATGGAGAATATTGGAAAATCGAAAAAGTATGGGAAGATAAATCACAAACTAAAGGAGGTATATAAAATGAAAAACAAAAATGGTACGGCTATATTTTTAGGTATTATAGTGTTTTTCTTGTTATTTGCTTATTTTGTCGTATTTCATTTTGTTTCAGATATGCAGCATGAAATAGATTCAGGTGTGCATATGGCGTATGAAATAAGAAGCTTAACTTTTATGCAAGGAATAGCGATTTATATCTATATATTTGCTATTACAGTGACACTCTTTGTTCTTCTTTATTTCTTTACTCATTGATAAATAATACAAGGTTACTTTTTCCAATTTAAAACTGATAGACAAATGAAAGAATTAGAAGAGCGATATATAGAAGAGCGACAGAAATTAATAAAGGAGGATGGATATGATTTCCATAGTGCAACAAAGGAAGCATATAGAAGGGTTTTTTCTGAGGTTCGACCTGATAGATAATCTATTATTAAAGGCTTATGATTTCTGTGATAAGCTAATCAGATGCTATTATCATAAACCTGTTATTGGAGAATATTTTGAGCAAGTATGTTTTATTAGAGTTTTACAAGAATATGAAGATAGTTTCGTATCTGCTCTGATGCCTTCTATGAAATCTTCTATTGTTGAATATCGAATGCTAATTGAGTTAACTAATGCCTGCGAAGAATTTTTGGAAGAATACAAGCAGGATAATAATAAGCATAAGAAAATAAGCGAATATCGAGAGACATTACGGCTGAAAAAGTCATATACAAGAGTTTCTAATAGGGGGGCAAAGGAGATTGAAAGAACTATGCGAAGGATAGTTAAGAAAGAATTTCCAGAACTCGTAAAATCAGTGTATGAGTATGTAATTTGCCAAATAATTCCTTTAGATGGTATGGTTCAAGAGTTTCAAAATCTTATTTCAGACCTGATGGATGATATAAAAAAAGCTCAGCAAAGGTATGATTTCAAGGCATTGCAAGTATTAAATAGTGAATTTAATATAAAGGTTTATAGATTCCTTTATGAAAAGAAAACAGAAATTTTAAAGGATTTAGGATATGAGGAACATGATAGCTATGAGGAAGAAAGAAAGAGTAAAAGTTTTAAAAAACGAGTTACTGGAATTGAATAAGAAATTACTGGAGAAGCAACAGAAAAAGCTTACTCCGGGTGTAAGGCGTGCTATTCAGAAACTAAAAGCTCAGAGAAGGAAAATAGTTAAGGAGTTAGTTGAACTTGAGGAGTCTGAAGGAGGTGAAAAATGAATATAAATCCAAAAAAAGTAAAAGAAGATAGGTTAGTGAAGTTTGCAAAGAATACAGAAATACAGCAAGTAGGCATAGACCTTACAATAGGAGAAACTGTTCGGCTCAATCATGGAGAGCATAAGGCTGTAAGGCTAAATGAGGTAGTTTCAGTGCCTGATGACATGTTTGCATTGATATTCAGCCGTAGCACATTCAATCGTCAAGGTATCCTGATAACATCAACAGTTTTTGAACCAGGATGGCGAGGAATACCAACGGTTTCAATTTACAACCTCTCAGGTGATTTTTTTACCATAACGAAGGATACGAGGATAGCACAGATAATATTTTTCAAAGCAGATGCAGCGACCGTTTACAACGGGCAGTATCAGAATCAGTTTCTGGATGAAAAGAGGTGAGTAAAATGAAAATATTGATAATGAATATACCAAAGAACATTAAGAGATTCTATGAAGTGAAGAGAAAAACAAGAAAAGGAGAAATAGGAAGCACAGAACCAATAGCATATACAACACGAGAAGAGGCGGAAGAAGAAGCGAAACGAATCGGTGGTTATGTTGTTGAGATAGTTGTAAAAAATCCAAAGGTGAAATAAAATGAATTGTTGTGTTTATTGTGGCTCAGAGGATGTAGAGATAAAAGAAAAAGCAGAGAATAAAATCCTTGAGGTTTGTAATATCTGTGGCAAAGAACTAATCTATGATAGGATTAAAGTTGGTAAGAAAACCAAACAGAGTTATATCAGTGCAGTTATATACGCTCTGGAGGCTCAAAAACAGAAAAAAGTAATGATTACCGCAGCAGGAAAGAGAAGGCTTACACTTTTGGATGCGTTGTATGCCTTAAATGGGAGAGTAAAAGTAGTGGAGTGGAATCAGCAGCAGACAGAATTGGGAGGATTGGAGTTAAGGGTAATTCTGGAGAGAATGTAAAAATGCTTCAAAGAAAATACATTCCCAGCTCTTGGGATGAGATATACGGGCAGGATGAAGTTGTAGGGACTCTCAAGAAATACAAAAATATCAGTGAGTTGCCGCATCTTCTTTTTATAGGCTCACCTGGGATAGGCAAAACAGCCTGCTCTTATGTTCTTGCAAAAGAGTTAGATGTTCCACTGGTAGAACTGAATGCCAGCGATGAAAGAGGAATTGATGTAGTAAGAAATAAAATCAAAACCTTACTATTTACGAGCGGAGCGAGGATTATCCTTCTTGATGAGGCAGATAATTTAACAAATGACTCTATGGCTGCTCTCAGGCGTCCGATGGAGCAAGCGTTGCAGAGAACAAACAATCGCCTAATCTTAACTGTGAATCGTTCTTGGAAAATCATTGATGCTATCAGTTCACGATGCAGTGTTTTTTATTTCAATTCTCTCAGCAAAGAAGCGCTTAAAAAAATAGCATTAAGGATTCTAAGACAAGAAAAAATAAAATTCAATGATAAGGAAGAGGCAAAGAAAGTTATCAGTGTTCTTGTTGATTATTCAAGAGGTGATGCAAGAAGGCTGGTAAATGTAATCAGCAATTACTCACATAACAAGGAAGATTTGCTTCAATACATTCAAAAGAAAAGTGCTGAGATTAACCGAGTTAAAGAAATATTTGAGGCGAGTATCAGTGGGGATTGGAATGAATGCCTGATGAGGCTTGAGAGTTTTATAATCCAGAATCCAACAATAGATAGCTCAGAGATTGTTGAGATGTTCTATGGCGAGATAAAAAATCTGGATATTCCACCATTAAAGAAATTCATGGTTTATGAAAGACTTGCAGAAACTGAGCGAGCACTGAGGTTAAATTGTAATCCACTGGTTCAGATGGCTGGATTCTTAGCGAGTGTAATGGGTGTTACTCATTATAAATAAAGTGAAAATGAACAAAGAAGAAATTGAAATAGGAATAAGATATGGATACAGAAACAGGTCTATTTCAATACTTGAAGCTCTGAAATATCAAGCAATGAAAGAAGGATATTACAACTTGGCGGAGGAAGCAGTGAGATGTATCAATGCTTTGCAGAATCCTTTTGTATGCTATTGTTAAAATGACATCAATCTTTCCACTTTCACCTTGGAATTTCTCAACTTTCCTTCAGTGTCCTTTCAAGTTCTGGTGTCAGAAAGACCCTGAAATCAACCCTCTTCCGCAGAAAGAGAATATTTACGCTATTTTCGGAAAAAACTTGCATAAGATTATCTATAACTATTATCTAAAGATAAAGGAGGAGCGAGAAATCAGTGTAGATGATATTCACTGCTTGCTTGAAGATGTAATTAATGAACAATCACCTGTTTTAGGCATAAACGATATAAAAAATTATGCTACTCACCTAAGAAACTTTGAAGAATTTGAAGCTGATAGAATAAAGAAAGGTTGGCAAGTATTGGAGGTGGAAAAAGAAGTTGTCAATGGTAAATTGAAGGGAATTCTGGATGCTATCTTTAAAGATAGGAAAGGAGACATAATCATTGTGGATTGGAAGACAGGCAAGTGGCGAGATGATTTTCTGGTGCAGGGGTATATCTATCAAAGATTATTAAAAGCTGATAAGGTGCTGTTTTATCAAACCTTAAACGGGTTTGAACATGTTTTACAAGGAAAGGAATTGATAAAAGGTAAAAACATGGTTATAAAAATCCTTGAGCAAATAAAGGCTGGTGTAAACGAAAAAAGACGAAATAGGTTTTGTTGTAATTGTGAATATTCAATTGCCTGTGGTTTGGATAATTTAGGATTTGGTTTAGAAGAAGTATAAGGCTTAGAGAAATTCAGAGAAAATTTCTCTGAATTTCTTAATAAATAATTATTTATTATCTCTGTTAACCTTTATATAATAATATCAATATTTATATTAGTGAAATAATAATTATTTATTATGGATAAAGAAGAAGTCAAAGAAGGAAGGAAGAAGAGATTCAAAGACCCCCTATTAGGAGTTGAATATGAGTATGACTATGATACCGATACGCTTACGAATGTAACTTTTACGCCAGAGCAAGTCGTAAGAGTAAGGAGTTTTGAGGTAAAACATACTTATGTTTATAAGTTTAAAGGAGAAATGAGGGATATGAGAGGGAATAGGATAACTATATTTGAGGTAATGGATACTAATACAAGGCAAAAAAGACTTACTCTGAAAGATGAAGATACAGGAAAGACATATCCTTTATCAGGAAGTAATATAGCAGTCTTATTGGAAGAAATACTTTCCCTTTCTGGAGGGAAAGGGACAATTGACTTATCAGAAAAAGAAGAATGGTTACTTAATGTTTTAAGTGAGAGATATGCTTTTAAAAAGTGAAAATTACAGTATCACTGTGAAAGATGTTGCAAATGAGTTTGAGTTTGATGACCTCCAGAAAGCGAGAAATGTCTTGGCTAAGTTTAAGAGGGTTGGATTTCTCATAAGCAAAAAGAAGTCATCAAAAGAAATGATTTACACTCCTACTGTAAAGAGAGAGGACTTAATAAACTTCATTAAGAAAATTGCTGAAGCATAGAAATAGTGTTTATGCTATATTTGTGATAATAATACTTCATGCACTACTGATATTTGGATTAGGATTTGTGTTGGTATATATTATTTATCATTTACTATTTGCGAATAGTTTAGATTACATAATATTAAGAGCATTGATAGAGGTAGTTATTATAGGATTTCTTCTTATTTATATTAGTAAAAAATTGAAAATTTTACTGAAACATTTAGATCCCCGATGGTATCTCGAAAGAACTGGATGGAAAAGATGTGATGAGTTACCAGACTGGATTTTTAAGATATTCTATACTCCAACAGGACATGGGTGGACAGATAGTGTGCACTCTGAAGAATTAATTAATGCTTCTAAAAGGCATTACTTTAGAGGTAGACACTTTGAATATTTGGTTGGAAAAGGAGAGATTTGGAGAAGAAAAAGGAAGTTAATTAAGTAGGTATAAAAATGAAACTAATTTCAATTGAGAACCAAGTAAAGGAGGCTACCTCATGGCTAAAAAACTGGAAACAGCAACAGAAAAAGGGTTTAATCCTTTGGGGTCATGTAGGCACAGGCAAAACCACTCTGGCTTACCAACTGGCTGAGAAGTTTGGATACGGTGTAATTGAATTCAATGCATCTGATTTAAGAGACAAGAATTTTTTAGTAAGATTGAAAAGACTTTCATTACAGCAGACCTTTGAACCTTCACTATTGCTATTGGAAGAGATTGACACAAGTGAAGTGAGATTGAGCGAATTAAAGGGTATTATAGAGAACACAAAAAAACCTATTGTCCTTACCTCTAATTATTATCAAAAAATACGAAGCATAACAAAGGTATGCAAGACTATTTATTTTCCAAAGCCCACCCTCTCAGATTTTGCGAAACTCCCTGATTTTGACTTTGACAAGCTATCAGAAACCAATGTAAACGATTTCAGGCAGGCAGTAGCGATTACGCAGAAAGGTTCACAGGGCTATGTTTCTAACCCAGATAATAGGAAAGAAAAAGTTCTAAGGATGATAAGAACAGGTGATTACAGGCAGGTGGATATGATAGATTTGTATTTTTTGCTTGATTCAAGTGTCCATCTGTATGGATTTGAACTATATGAATGGATAAAAGCCTTAGAATGCTTTGATAGAACTAAGAAGCCTATCGTATTGGAAGGATTAAAGCCTAACATTGAAGAGGTTGAGGAATTTTTCTTTACAAAAAAGCGTATGGAAAGCGGATAATGAAGAAAAAAGAACCAACGAAAGAACAAAAGCGTCAATTTACTAAAGGTTTCTGGTGGGGCAGACAAGAGTACAGATTTGAACGATATACAACTTATTTTTTGATTGTGGGGTTTCTATTCCATATTGCTGGATTATTAACCAAGCGATGGATATTGGAATTAATAATGACACCGTTTTTAGGATTAGCTTTGATTTTTAGAGGGTTAGCTGGGTTTGCACACAGGATGGAGAAGCATTATAATGATAAGCTGAGGTATGATAGATGGAGGAAAGAGGTGAAAAAATGAAAGAGGATAGTATCCCAGGTAAGGCATTAGAGCGATTAAAGATGGTCAGTGAGAAGCGAGGAATACCGTTTAATAAGGTTCTGGAAGAATATAAG
>QNBN01000177.1 GCA_003645695.1 Spirochaetota bacterium
AATACAGTGCTTCAACGGCAATAATCCCGGTTATATCCCCAACTGAACTCTCAGGCGCTCAAGGAGGGATATCCAGTATGCTTTCCCTTTTAGCAGGACAATTCGCCACTCCATCTCAAATTTATGCTGATCTTCTTAAAAACCCGGCCCTACAGGACAGTGTTATAAACAACTGTAATTTAAAAGAATTTTACAGAGCACGTTACTATATCGATGCGAGAAAAAAGCTAAGGAAAAATACTGATGTAGAAGTAACGGCAACGGGTATTATAAATATTAAATTTCTTGCTCCAGACAAGGAAAAAGCTCTCCATGTGATAAAAAGTTATTTATACTATCTCAACAAAACAAATGAAAATACAATCAAGTCTGGTATGATTACTCTCAAAAAGTTTTTAGAATCCGAAACAAAAAAAGTTCAAGACTCTTTAAATATTGCACAAGAAAAACTTGAAAACTTCCAGAGGAAGCACAGAACGCTCATTCCAGAAAAAGAGATAGCTGTTTTCATAACGCAGCTGGCAGAGTTAAAAGCTCAAGAAAAACTGTTAGAAATACAACTACAAAGTTGTAAAAAAATTTTAGAAGGCGATAACAAATACGTAAAAATATTGGAATCCAAATTAAATACGTTGAGAGAAAATATACAACATTTGTTATTAAAGGGAGACAGTGTAGCCTATGGAGCAGGATATTATACACCTGTTGATAAACTACCTAAACTTACAAGGGAGGTCTTAGATCTACAGAGAAATGTAGAAATGTATCAAGTGATGTATACAAGTCTTAAAACAGAACTGGAAAAATTGAAAATCAAAATTAACCAACCTCACAAAAGTTTTCAAATAATACAGCCCCCTACACTCTCCGAAAAGAAAGTCTGGCCACCGATAAGTAAATTTATAATCCTTATCATTGTGTGGGTTTGCTTAGGTAATTGTTTAGTTATACTCTTTGAGAAATTTAAAAAGAGGACAAAACACTATTTAGAAAGTATGTCTTTATAAACGCTTAGGTATCTTTTGGCTGTCTCAGCAACATTGTAATTTTCAACTACAAATTTCCTCCCCTGAGTGCCAATTTCTCTTCTTTTTGCCTCATTTTTTGCGAGATAGAGTATTATATCTAATAAGGTCTGTTTATCGCCGGGTTTGACAAGATAGCCTGTAACCCCATGTTTAATCACACTCGAAACTTCACCCACATCAGTTGCAATGGATGGTACCCCACAAGCCATAGCCTCAAGTAATGATATAGGCAAACCTTCGACTAAAGAAGGCAATAAAAATATATCTGTTTTATATAAAATCTGGTCAATATCCTTTCTGATACCTAAAAACTGTACATTCTCCTCCAGCTTCAAAATACTTACTATTTGTTTAGCAAGATTAAAATCCATTCCATGTCCCACCCATTGAAATTTGAAATTCATTTTCTTTTTTAATAAAGCTAAAGTTTCAAAAAGCCAACGAAAACCTTTCCTTTCCTCAATCCTTGCGATTGTTGTGATAACAGGAATTCCATTTTTTAATTTATAGTTTCTCTTGGGCTTAAATTTACTTACATATATACCGTTGGGTATATATAAAACTCTCGATTTTGCATGAAGTTCTTTTTCAATATTCTTTTCAATCTCTCGCGACACACAGATGATTTTTTTAGACTTTAACAATGAAATATGGTCCACGGTCTTAAATATTTTCTTTTTCATTCCCTTCCACTCTCTCTTTTCTATAGGTGAGTGTCTGGTAATTACAAAAGGAATACCTGTAAAAGATGAAACTATTGTGGTATAAAAATCCTGCCTGTATCCATGACTGTGAATTAGATCTACTCTCTCTTTATGCACAATATCAATCAAACCTTTGACTGTATTTAGATCCAAAAGAATTTTACTTGTGAGATAATAAACAGGGATACCCATGTCTTCGAACTTATCCTTTAAAGAAGACCACGGATCCAAGACTACCGAGACATTAATATTATAATGTATCAACTCTCTAATAATCCCGTACATCAGTGTTTCTGCTCCGCTGATTGCCAGCCTGTTCTCTTCTAAATTCTTAATGTCGTTTGCACCGAGTATCTGCAGTATTCTCATGATATTTTCATAAATGCTTTACATTCCAAAAGTCCCAATATCGCCCACATTGGGGCGAAAAAGGGGATGGAAAGTGTAAGGCTCTCTATGAGAAACACAATCAGTCCCAATTTTAGAAAGTTTGCCTCTTCTATATAAATTGTTACCTTTCTGGTAAGTACTTTTATAAATATCACTATGTAGAAGATAAAACCTACAATACCTGCATCTATAAGAATCTCCAGATATGTATTGTGGACTCGTTTTCCTATATTTGATACAATTGTGGAAAATTCCCTAAAATTATCGAGGCCAATACCAAATATTGGATTTCGGGAAAGCAATTTAAATGCCAATTTTAAGATATTAATTCTGTCTCGTAAGGAAGGATCAGAGACCCCTCTTGTTGCAGCAAGTAATATCGTTTTGAATCTTCCGAAAAATGGCAAATAAATTATCATAAAAACAGCAATGGTTAAGGATAATACGAGTATAAGTATACCTGACCATTTTGCTCTTTTAAATACAATTATGCTGAAAATTACAAAAAAAGTAAGCAACCCCGCTCTTGAATATGTTAATAGCAAAGATGAGATGAACGTTGCAATAAAAATAATATACAAAAGTTTAAAGCCCAATTTATTGGCATTTCTATATAAATAGTATGTTAACACTATGCCTAAATTCAACAAAATCGCCCAGTAATTCGGATCATATCCAAAACTTCCCATTCTTCCATAAATACCACCTAGTCTAAAAACCGCGAAAAGATTTCCTGATATATACAGATATACGATATTTACAAAAGCACCAATAAAAATCGAAAAAGAGATAATTTTTATGCTGTCAATCAACTCATTGTGTGAAGTTACAAAATGCTTAATTAAGAAATAAAAGGCAACGGCTAACAAAAATTCAATGAAACCTCTCAGTGCTAACTGAAAATTACGCGCAAATATTACGGATATTGCCGCTGAAAGCCCAAATAACAAAATAAAAATTTCTGCTTCCCCTATATGGATTTTTATTTTACTGTACAATATTAAAATTAAAAAACCTGAAAAAGTGAAAAAGCCTAAGGATATGGTAGGATGGAATTTTGCTAGAATTGATACACGTTGAATTCCATTAAAAAGGAAAAAAAGAATCAGGTAAACACCGATTACAGGTTTTCTAAAAATCATGTATACTAACAATAACCCTGTTATTCCTAGGAGAATTTTTAAGTAGGAATAGATATAACCAATATACACCAGTGTATATCCAAGAGCTGAAAAAATTAACAATATCAGTAAAGAAGCCTTATCGACTTTCTGGCTTTTTATAATCTGTACAATTTTTTCCATAATTTAAGAACACGTGGATCACTTCTTACTTTCTCAAAAAATTCAAGTAAAAATGCCATAATTATTCCCAAATAAACTGCTATTATAAATGAAAAAATCACCATTTTCTTTCTTTGAGGTGAACTTCTCTTTTCAGGTAGTTCGGCTTCCTTAATAACTGAAATAATAGGCATCTGCTTATTATGCATTAACTTTGCATACTGATATTCATAAAATACTGCTTCATACAGAGACACCAGAAAATCATACTCGTTTTGTAGATTCACATAATCACTATATATACTAGGAATATAATTAAAAGGGAATTTTAAATAATGGTTCAAGCCTTCAGATTTGATCTTTTTGATTTGGTTATTAATAGCGCGCAGCTCCTGCTCTATGTGTTTGATAAGAAAAAGAGAAGAATCGGAGAAATTAAGTAAAAGTTTCTTATTAAATTCTAAATTGAGTCTTTTTAACTCTAAATCATAGATCATCCTTGTATAGTTTTCCAAATCTTCATCGATTTCCACTAAAGTATATCTTTTTTTAAATAGCTCTAGTTTTTTTTCGACTTTTCTGATAGAATCTTCTATATTCACCAGTTTATTCACAAGAAATTCCTCCATACTTCCCCAAATATTTGAATCCTCACTCACCAGTAACTGATTCAGTATAACAGGTATCTGATTTGCCATATCCCGGGCCATAGATCGACTCTTGTTTGTTACGTATACAAAAACAAGTCCGGACTGGCCGAGCCTGACATGTATGTCCCTGTATAATTCCTTCCGGACATCTTCAACATATTTCTTTTTATAATATTTTTTTAAATCAAACTGGTATATTAACCTATCTAAAACTGCAGCTGATCGGATAATCTCTGCATAAAGATTGGAAGGTGTAGTCAAAATCGGCAAATAGTAGGTATGAGATGGAATAGGCAAGCCTATTTTTGATAACTGAAGAGAATCCCGGGGTATATATTCCAGTCTTTTGGGCATGATAATTATTTCTGCTTCATATTTGGGAGGTAATACTAAAGATAAAATAACACTAAAAAATACTATCGAGATGGTGAGGAAAAATATTAATTTAAACCTTTTCAAAATAACAACTAATAACTCAATAGCACTTAACTCCATGCATTAATTTTACACTTAACATGCTGATGAGACAAATGATGATGACTCGGCAATACCTCATCTATTCAATTAATTGTAGAAGCCTAAAACAATACAATTTCAATCCATATGGACACTTGGAAGCCCAATATAATAATACTTCCAGACTGCCTTCGTTGGGACTATTTCAAACAAATCTAAAATAAGAGTCTATGGGATTACAGATACTTTTGTAAGTATGTGACCTTCAAACCTTAATAGTCCAATTTTTGCATTTTATGGATATTCACACTCCCTATGGCCCTCCTGATGGGTCAATAAATAAACTCAAAAATCTTGAGACTCTTATTGCAAAACTTTACACCAATCCCCAAAATATTACTGAACAGGAGAAGGCAAAAGTATTAGAAAGGTACCAAAAAGAAGTAACTTTTTTAGATAAACAATTGAAGAAATTGTTAGATTTTATCTGGGAAAAACTTGATCGTAAAAATACTCTGGTTATTTTAATATCAAACCATGGTGAATTACTTGGAAAATATTATATACCGGATTTCTCTGAAACAATTTCGGTAGGATATACTAAAAACATTGAAAGAATTTATTTTCCTTACAACATTTTTATTAAAAGAGGTAATTCTTTTGAAAAAGTATATGTTCTGGAAGAAACGCCCGAGTTAAAAATTAAGTTTCTAAATTTACTGGTCTCGAGACATAGAAGGACGTTGCTCTTAAAACTCAATAAAATAAATTTGTACAAATATGTCACAGAACCAGGAAATATTATAATGCCGGAGATTATAACGTCATCATGTAGCAAAGAGATTTGATATTACTTTTATTAATCAAAAAGGGAAGAAAGAAAGACCTTACATGATTCATCGGGCTTTAATTGGCTCAATTGAAAGGTTTATTGGGGTTTTAATAGAACATTATGGAGGAGCTTTTCCTTTTTGGTTAGCCCCAGTTCAAATCTGGGTTATTCCGGTTGGTTCTCATCATAAAAAATATGCCAATGAAATAGTTAAGGAATTAATGAATTACGGATTGCGAATTAAATTAAAAGATGAGAATGAAACTGTTTCAAAAAAAATCCGAGAAGGAGAAATTCAAAAAATTCCTTATCTTTTAGTAGTTGGCGATAAAGAGTTAAAATCAAAATCAATTAGGGTCAGAGAAAGAGGAAAAGGTGATATTGGCGAGATGAAATTAAATAAATTTATTAAAATATGCCAGAACTCACTTCAAATACTCAAAAGTTAATTCAAAGATATATTTCTTGGCATCAATCTCTCCAAACTAAAGAAGGAATTCCTACTATTCATGTAGATGAAGTAGTTTCTCGGGTAGCCTCTTTTTACGAGAAAATAAGAGGTGTCATTGATTGGCGAGAGGAACATCTTTTAAGAAAAGCAGCAATTGAAAGAATTTTAAAAAGGCGATTGTTTTTACGAAAAGACGGAAAAGAACTTGCTGAACCTTTGGTTTATGAGTTAATCAGGGGGGGACATTTTCCTAATGATAAAATTCCAGAATCTAAAATTAAAGATGTTCAAAAAATAATTGATAAATATGTCTTTTTTCTTGAAAAAAGTCCTTCTTCTGAAGAAAGGCAGAAATTAAATCTTTATGATTGGCTTTCTTCAATTGCTGCCTGTGAAATCGAAGAAATCCTTTCTCCTCCTATAAGAGAGAATGCTTTAATAGAATATATGGAAGAAGAAATGAGAAAAAGGATTAAAGTAAACGAAAAATTATCTCTCTCAGAGGAGGAAAAAAATATTCAAATTTATATAGCGGTTCAAAAAGCTTTATTTAAGTTAGATCCGCCAATAATTAGTTTTCATCTCTTAAAAAGAAAATTTCCAAATTGGAATA
>QNBN01000178.1 GCA_003645695.1 Spirochaetota bacterium
AGCTTATATTTAGAGAACTAAAGAGGTTAAAACTTTCAACCAAAGAAAAGCGATATGCTTATGTTAAAAGATTAAAATATCATAATGATTCCTAGAAAAGCAACTACTACCTCAGCAGATAATTTCCAAAAATCAGTAAAATGTTTTATTCATTAAGTCGTACAATACTTTTATGCAACGATCATACAATTAAGTTAAGCTAAATTCTTTAATACCAGTTTTGATATTTAATTCAATGTAAAAATATTTTTCATACTTATTTAAATCCTGAACTTTTAAATCCTGAATTAGCTACTAGAAAAAGCGGTAATCTTTTAATCGCTTGATATAAACAGCAATATAAGATTTTGGCTCTACAGCATACGACCGGAATGGCGTTTTTAGTAATGGATTAAATCATAATACAATCTTTATAACTGTTTACTTTTATCTGCAGACCAATAGAAGATATTCTCTTTTTAATAGACTTAAAAAATCAATTTATATAAATTAACCACTAAATATAATCATCAGAACTTTAATAATAATTTTGTTTTATAGGGAGAAAATTGAAATGGAGATCAGAAATGGCAAAGTTACTTTTGAAGGAATTACTGCAGAGTCCCTGATTAAAGAGTATGGTAGCCCACTCTATGTATACGAAGCAAAAACAATCAGGGATAGAGCTGAAAGATTAATAAAAGCTATAAATTTTCAAAATAAAATGATAAAATATGCATGCAAAGCAAATACAAATATCGAAATAATGAAAATATTAAAAGAATACGATACCGGAGTGGATGCTGTTTCACCAGGCGAAATATTTGCAGCATTAACGGCAGGTTATAGGCCTGAAGATATACTGTTTACCGTTACAAATCCATCATGGGATGAAATTCAATACGCAATTGATAGGAAAGTATTGGTAAACCTTGATTCTCTTTCCGTTTTATCCAGATTTGGAAGAGAATTTCCGGGCTATGAAGTGTGTGTAAGGATAAATCCCGATGTAGGGGCAGGCCATCATAGCCATGTAATAACAGGCGGTCCTGAAAGCAAGTTTGGTATATCATACAGAGATGTCCAAAGAATAAAAGAAATATCCTCTAAGTATGGTTTAAAAATTAAAGGTATCCACCAGCATATTGGATCAGGAATTCTCGATCCCGAAATGTTCATTAAAGCTATGGACGTTCTTCTAAAGGTTGCATTAGAGTTTGAAGATCTTGAGTTTGTAGATTTCGGAGGTGGAATAGGGGTTCCCTATAAAAAGGAAGATACCCCTCTCGATATAGAAGAGCTTGGCAAAAGAATTACCAATAGATTTCAGCGTTTCTGCAGCGAATACGGAAAAGAAGTTCAGTTGATGATCGAACCAGGCAGATTTTTTGTTGCAGAATCCGGTTTTCTTCTTGCTACTGTACAATCCGTTAAGCAGGAAGAGAGACACCTTTTTGTCGGAGTTGATACAGGTTTTAATCATCTTATAAGGCCAGCAATGTACGGAAGCTACCATGAAATCTACAATGGTTCCAACAGTGATGGTACCATTAAAGAGCAGGTCATTGCAGGTAATATATGTGAATCTGGAGATACCTTTACCCGCGATGAAAACGGAATTGTTGATAGGCCTCTTCCCGAATTTAGAGAAGGTGATATTGTGTGTATTGCAAATGTCGGGGCATATGGTTATTCTATGGCTTCCCAGTATAATTCTCGTCCGCGCCCTGCAGAGGTCCTGATCGAAAATAGGGAAAGCCGTTTAATAAGAAAACGTGACACAATTGAAGAGATCTTTAGAAACAACTTGAATATTCAGCAGGAATCAGTAATCTAGAATTATTTGGTTCTCTTTTAATTTACCTTAAATACATTGATATATTAATGTAGGGTCTATCTGGGTAAAATCATATTAAGTGAAGATTCTGCTTCAAGCTCGAAATGATAATTTATAAATCACGGCTGTTTGTAACTCTTATTAACTTTGGTCTTATGGTATGAATAACCCTTTCAGTAGGTGTTCAACCCTACTATTGGAATGAATTTCTGGAATGAAATTATCTGTGGAGATCCGGCTCTACAGCCATAATGAGAATTCAGGGAAATAATAGCCATAGCCTGACAGTTACTGTAGCTGGGCAATTATTCACATATTATCTTCAACTTATTTTTAATGAACAAAAAAATTATCTTTAAAGGGATTTATAAAAAATTACGAGAGGTGTTAAATGAATAAGAACAATATGATTATAGGAGTTATCTTCGGAGGAAGATCAGCTGAACATGAAATTTCTATACTTTCTGCAAAAAATGTAGTAAAAGCGCTGGAATCTTCAGGATTTCTTACCGCTTTGATTGGCATAGATAAGGATGGCAAATGGTATCATATATTGGATAGGGATTTTTTAGAAAATGTAAATGATGTTAAATCCGCAAAACTACCAGAAAAAAAGGAACAAATTCTACCCCTTGCATTCCCTGATAAAACCCAATTTATAGAAATGTCAACAGGGAGGCCATTTGATAAACTTGACGTGCTATTTCCAATACTTCACGGAACTTTTGGGGAGGATGGTACTGTTCAGGGGCTGTTCAGCCTTATGGATGTTCCTTATGTTGGCTCTGGTGTTCTTGGGTCATCTGTTGGTATGGATAAGGATGTAATGAAGCGCCTTCTGCAACAGGCATCCATCCCTATACCGCAATTTCTGGTTTTTAATTTTGACGAAAAGGAGAAAATACAGTATGAAGCGGTTAAAAGATACTTAGGTGATACCGTTTTTATTAAACCGGCTAATTTGGGATCCTCAGTAGGGATTAGTAGGGCATCAAATGAAGATTCATTCTATAGAGGTGTTTTAAATGCTTTTGAATATGACACAAAAATTGTTATTGAAGAAGCCATAGTTGGTAGAGAAATTGAGTGTTCTGTTTTAGGTAACGAAAACCCTGCAGCATCATTTCCCGGCGAGATAAAGACAGGGGATGGTTTTTACTCCTATGACGCAAAATATATAGAGGAAGATGGTGCCCAACTAATAATACCTGCCAAGCTAACCGAAGATGAAATAAATACTATAAACCAGACATCAATTAAGACCTTTAAAACCCTATGTTTAGAAGGTCTGGCAAGGGTCGACGGATTTTTAGTAGAAGATGGAACTTTTTTGGTTAATGAGGCCAATACAATCCCGGGATTTACAATGATTTCAATGTACCCGAAGCTGTGGGAGGCAAGTGGTATTTCTCAACCCGAACTCGTAAGAATGCTTGTGGAGTATGCTGTTGAGAATTATGAAAGGAAAAAAAAGCTAAAAAGAACCGTTTAGAGAAAAACTCAGCCTTCGAGTTGATTAATTTACTCAAAATTAAAATTAAAGGAAGGGTTTATGAAAAATTTAAATGACTACTTAAAAATGATAGAAACCCCAAATCCAGATGTACTTAATGAAGTACAAAAAAGGCTTGATAATCAAACAAAACCCCAGGGGAGTCTTGGCAGGCTTGAGGAACTAACAAAACAGATGGCTTTGGCTCAGGGGAGTGCAAAACCGACCTTTGATAAGAAGGTAATCTTCACAATGGTTGGAGACCACGGAGTGGTAGAAGAAGGAGTTTCAGCATACCCCCAATCTGTCACGGGGCAGATGGTTTTAAACTTCGTAAACGGTGGAGCCGGTGTTAATGTGCTTGCCCGACATGCTGGGGCGAATGTTATAGTTGTAGATATGGGGGTAGCACAGGACCTCGATTTTAAAGGCTTTGTAAATAAAAAAATAGATTACGGCACAAAAAACTTTACTAAAGGGCCAGCTATGAATCTTGAACAGGCAGAAAAATCTATTGTAACAGGGATTGAGCTTGCCATTGATTATGATTTTGACATCCTGGGTACTGGAGATATGGGAATCGGGAATACAACTCCATCTACAGCTATTGCATCTGTATTAACGGGCCTTAAAATAGAAGAAATAACAGGCAGGGGCACCGGAATAGATGATGAAGGATTAAATAAAAAGATAAAAACCATCAAAAAAGGAATTGAGGTTAATAATCCTAATCCAGATAATCCTCTTGATGTACTCATGAAAGTAGGCGGATTTGAAATTGGTGGAATTGCAGGCCTTATCATTGGAGCTGCTATTAAAAAAAGGCTTGCAGTAGTAGACGGATTTATTTCCACAGCGGGTGCGTTAATCGCCAATGCACTTCATCCTGAAGTAAAAAATTACTTTATTCTATCACACAAATCTGCAGAAAATGGGCATGAAAAGATAGCTTTAAAACTGGGCAAAAAACCAGTACTTGATTTAGATCTAAGACTGGGTGAAGGAACAGGTGCTTCTCTTGTTATTGAATTAATCGATGCAGCCATGCATCTTTACTATGAAATGGCAACCTTCGACCAGGCAGGTGTGGATAAAAAGCTGGATTGATCAATATGAATAAGCCAGAACCAATTAACAAAATTATTCTAAGATAATATCGTAAAAAAACAAGATCTTGAATAAAAATGAAAAAATTAATTAAACAGATAATCTTCGCGGTTACCTTTTTAACAATTATTCCGGGCCCAAAAAAGCTCAATATAACATCCGAAGATACAGGCCGTTCAATGGCCTTCTATCCGGTAGTGGGTGTAATTATCGGTATCTTCCTATTTTTGATATCTAGATACGGATATATTTCGGCTTTCACTACATCAATTTTCATTACAGTTTTCCTTTTGTTGATAACAAGGGGATTACATGCTGATGGATTAATCGACAGCTTTGATGGATTTTTATCCGGGACAAAAGATACAGATAAAATACTCGAAATCATGAAGGATTCAAACATAGGTGCTCTCGGATTTATAGCTGCATTTTCTGTTTATCTGATAAAAATTGCACTGATTTATGAACTTCTAACAAGAAAGGGAATTAATTACCCCTATTATCTTATGATTCTGCCT
Organism: Spirochaetota bacterium; assembly: GCA_003645695.1. Classification (GTDB taxonomy): domain Bacteria; phylum Spirochaetota; class B62-G9; order B62-G9; family B62-G9; genus B62-G9. The sequence continues at coordinate 4,934 of QNBN01000178.1, forward strand.
GCCCTCAGCAGAAGTGGCGTTCCATTTGCAGTATATCTTTTTAAATATCCCAGAAAAAAAGGAGGGTTGGGCAGAGATTTTTTTTCTTCAATAGGAATAACCCAGGTGTTAATTTCTTTTTTCATAACAGTAATCTTCACTTTAGAGAAGGGAACATATAAAAATCTACTCCTAGCCCCTGCAGTATTTATTTTCTGGCTTATATGGGGTCTTATATGTAAAAAGAAAATAGGCGGAATGACAGGTGACACAATAGGTGCAGGAATTGAACTTTCGGAAGTTTTCTCAATTGCATTGATTCTTTCAATCTCAGGATTAAAGTTTTAGGATTACAGATAGATAAAACAATCCTAAAAAGTTATTTAAATTGCAGGACATCAATTGATGACAATAAACATTTTACTTGGATTTTTTCTTGACAGGTTATTCGGTGACCCGGATTTTCCCCTTCATCCAGTCGTTCTAATTGGAAAACTGATTTCTCTTCTGGAAAGGATCTTTTATAAGATAAGATACAGGTTCTTAGGTGGACTATTGCTGGCTATTACTTCAATTACTATTGTACTGTCAATATTCATTTTCATTAACTATTTAAAAAGGTTTTTCTATCTACCATTCTCTATTAACATTATTTCAGTTATCTTTATATATTTTCTATTTTGCAACAAAACCCTTGTTAAAGAGGCAAAGGCTGTATATACATTTTTATTAAAAGATGATATTAATGGCGCAAGAAAACAGGTTGGACGGGTGGTAGGTCGTGATACTGTCGAGCTTGATAAAAGGGCGATAATAAGAGCAACAATTGAAACTATAGCAGAAAATATTGTGGATGGGTTTACAGCTCCGCTGTTCTACCTCGCAATTGGAGGATTACCTGCCGCTTATATGTACAAAACGATCAACACTCTTGATTCTATGGTTGGATATAAAAACGAAAGATACAATAAATTCGGAAGAGCCTCTGCAAAGCTGGATGATGCTTTTAATTATATTCCTGCAAGATTAAATCTGCTATTTATATATTTAGCGAGCGGATTTAATAAAAAGGTTTTCAAATATGCAAAAAAATATACACCGCTTCATCCTTCACCAAACAGTGGAATATCAGAATCAGCATTCTCCGCACTTCTTGGGCTCGCTTTATGTGGGCCGGCAAAATATGAAGGGGTAATACATAATAAAGCATGGCTGGGAGAGAACAGTCTTGACGAAGGCGAACTTTCGAACCCGACTCTGATTCTGAAGGCTATTGATTTATACTGGAAGGTGGTTTATGTAACCTTAATAGTTATACTTTCTCTTGTATATATAATCCGATGACACTTACCCTATTTATTCTTTGCTTACTATTTTCTGCTTTATGGTAATTGTCATCTGATTTTATAATCTTCACTTAAAAATGATTATAGGAGTACTTATGAGAAGAAAGGACAAAGAAATAACCGA
>QNBN01000179.1 GCA_003645695.1 Spirochaetota bacterium
GAAATTGCCTTATCAGATGCCGTTGACAAAGGAGATGGTGTACAGATATGTAAAGAATGTAATTAGTTTGTAAGATTCGGCACAAAGCTTAGGGCAGATAAACTATTTTCTATTCTTACAGATAAAAACATTAATGGAGATTTGGTTGAGGTAAAGATTAAAAATTTTGAGCCAGCAATGTATATCTCCAATTTTATTCCTGAAGACATTAAAAATCGCGCATTAATTTATAGTCTTACAGATACTGTTATAAGAAACAGTGAGTTGGTAGATGGAGGTTACATATTAAATGCAGGAGGTAAACCACCAGAAGGTGTTAACGAGTTAAAGGATTTTGTTTCTGATAACAGGGAAAAACAGAAAGAAGAGGGATTTAAACGCATAGGAATACTGAGAATGGATGTGGATAATCTTGGTAAACTATTTAAAAAAGGTTTTAGGGCTGAAATGAAAACGCTCTCTCGTATATCTCAGCTTAGCTCTTCAATCTCACTTTTCTTTAAGGGATGTATGAAGGAAATTGCTTCCAGAGAAGAGTTTAAAAATGATGTATACATAATATATTCAGGGGGAGATGACCTATTTGCCATAGGCAGATGGAATAAGATACCAGAGTTTGCAATGACTGTTAGAGAAGAATTTTCAAATTATGTCTGTCATAATCCGTCAATAACCTTATCTGGCGGTATAGCACTTATAAAAGATAAGTATCCTATTTCCAGAGGAGCAAATTTGGCTGGCATGGCAGAGGAGGAAGCAAAGAGTTACAGATATAATCATCATGAAAAAGATGCAATTTATTTTCTTGGTAAAGCTTTGAGCTGGAAAGATTTTAAAATTTCCTCCGGGATAAAAGACCTACTTGTGGAAGCGATGGAGGATAAAAAGATTAGTAGGTCAGTTTTGTATAGGTTGAGGCAGATACACGAACTCCATGAGAAAGAGAGTAAATTTTTAAAGAATGAAGATCTCTCACAGGATGATATAGAGAGAAGGGCAAGGTGGTCAAAGTGGATGTGGATGCTTGTGTATAATCTTGGGAGAAACAAAAATAATGAAACTTTAAGAATCCTGGGTGAAGCAATTCTTAACGATAAATTTAATGGATTAAATGGTGAAGAACCTTTAATATCTTATATTCATGTCCCAGCAAACTGGGCAGATTTATTAACAAGGAGGTAATCTATGAATGGGTTGGGAGAATTGAAAACTTTAACTAAAAATCTTGGAAGAAAACTTCTGTTGAAACAAAAAAACAAGAATTATAGATTAGATGTTAAAGGAGAAGTGGAAGAACTGAAGAGATTTTTAAAAGAGAGTCATAAGAATTTCGTAGAGGAGTTATTCTTAAAAGAAGATGGTGAAGTGCTTGTGTCAGTATCAGAGGCTTTAGGAGCTTTGCTTGTTGGAAGTGGAGTAAGCAGCAGTATGATAAGAAACATTTTTGGATATGTTAAAAAGTTAGATTTGGAAACCATGAATATGAATGACACAATTCAGAAAGAAATCACCTATAAATTAAGATTACTCTCGCCAAAACTTGCATATATAATAGGAAGGGCAGGTAGAAGTGAGAAAGAAGCCCTCACCTTACTTAAAATTTATTTTGATAATACGGTGGAGAAGATAGGAAATGATAAGAAAAAATTTAAAACTTTTGTAGATTTCTTTGAGTCAATTCTTGCATACCATAAATATTATGGTGGTAAATAAGGAGGTTAAAATGAAAGAGATTAAATTTGTAAAAAAAGTTTTTATAAAAGGTAAGATAAAATGTTTAACAGGACTCCACATAGGAGGTTCAGATCAAGCTCTATCAATTGGTGGAGTTGACAATGTTGTTTTAAGAGACCCAATCACCAATCTTCCCTATATCCCTGGATCTTCTATAAAAGGTAAAATGCGTTCATTATTGGAGAAATTTTATGGAGTTGCAGATGATGATGAAAAGCATCCTGTTTACACCCCAGATAAAGATACAAAAAGAGGTAAAGAACCTCCAAAAGAGGGAATGAGACTATGTCAAATTTTTGGTGTTCCTGCGGAGAGTGAATTTAGTGAACCTCCGCGTTTGATTGTAAGAGATGCCTTTATGACAGAAGAAACCAAAAATATACTTGAAAAACTTGAAACAGATTTCCCATATTCAGAGGTAAAAACAGAGGTTGTTATAAATAGAGTTACATCACATGCCAATCCAAGACAGATGGAGAGAATCCCAGCAGGTTCAGAATTCAATTTCCAGTTTATTGTAAATATATTTGAAGGGGATAAAGAAGATGAAATTATAGAAGAGATTTTTAAAGCCATGAAGTTACTTCAGGATGATTATCTCGGAGGAAGTGGAACTCGTGGTTATGGAAGAATAAAATTCAGTATAGATGAATTAACTTACAGGGATGTTGATATTTATAACCAGATGGCGAAAGAAAAAGAGTATGAGAAAGAAATTCCCGAAGAGTTAAAATAATCTGAGGGGATGCTTATGGAGACATACATTTATAAATTAAGTTTTTTAGGTCCAGTTCACTTTAGCTCTGACCCACTTTCTTTGAGAAAAACAGAGGTGATACTTCACTCAGATACACTTTTCTCGGCAATAGTGAATGCATATCTACATCTTTATAAAGTTGATGAGAGTTTCTTTAGGAATCCCCCATTTACAGTATCTTCAGCATTCCCATTCTACAAAGATAAACTTTTTGTAAAAAAGCCTTTTCTTAAATTGAATATATCGGAGGATGAAAGAGAGAAGTTTGGGAAGAAGATTAAAAAAAGTAAATTCATATCCATGAAACTTTTAGAGAAATTATTTTCTCAAGAGGAGATTTCAATATCTGAGGAGAGTTTTCTTGATGGAGGATTCATATCTTTAGCAAAAAACTCAGATTCTCCCATAGATGAACCGATATATAAGGAATTTGAAAGACCCAGAGCCACCATAAGTGGGATAAATAAATCTACAATTTTTTATACAAGTGTGGTGAAATTCTCTAACAATGCGGGACTTTACTTCCTTGTAAGTTTTAAAGAGAAGAGTTTTAAGAAAAAATTTGATTCGGCAATGTATTTGTTAGGTGATATGGGAATTGGAGGAGAACGAAGTAATGGATGTGGTTTGTTCACAGTGACAAGTTCAGAATTTGAAAATCCATTTTTAAGAGGTGAATATTTTATGAATCTCTCTCTTTATCATCCCACTAAAAGAGAAGTTGATTCAGGAATTTTAAAGAATTCTCACTTTGATCTTATAACAAGACAGAATTGGATATTTTCTAAAAGAGCTTATCCTTTAAGAAGTAAATCTGTAAGGATGTTCGTTGAGGGAAGTGTATTTAAGTCAACAGGAATAGAAGAAGGAGATATAGTAGATACAACTCCAGAGATTGTAAGTCAGACTGGAAAAATAAAACATAGAATTTACAGAAATGGAAAATTGTTTAAGTTTATGATACCAAAATCTGCGGTGGAGGTAAATTATGATTAATAAAATAAAAATTCCTTTAAAAGTTACACTCTTAACACCATTACATATTGGTTCGGGTAGGGAGTTAATAGTCGGGCAGGATGTATTAATAAGGAATGGAGAGGCGGTTGTTCTTTCCTTCGATGAGATTCTTAAAAATTACTACCATAACATGTCATTTATAGGAAGAATATCTAATGTGATAGCAAACAGGGGTAGTTTGAGTGAAATTATGTCTGAACGAGATATTTTAAAATTTGTGAAATATAAGGTTTCTGTTAAAAAGAAGAATTTTACCAGAGCTAGGAAAATAAAAGAATTTATAAAAGATGCCCATCTTAATCCCTATATTCCTGGAACAAGTATAAAAGGAGGAATAAGAACACTAATTTTTCAGAAATATGTAAGAGATAATCCAAAAGTATTTAAGGGTTTTAAAGATGAAATAAGCAAATTTGTTAAAACAAGAAACAAAAATAGCGAAAAAGATATAAAAAATTTTGAGAAAGAGGTTTTTGGAAAAGATGCAAAAATAGACCCTCTTAAGTCATTTAGTGTTAGTGATGCATATTTAGAGATTAAAGACCTCAAGGTTTACACTTCAAAAATCTTTGATATTTCAAATGACGGCGAAAGATGTGGTTGGCGAAAATCTAAAGGCAGGGAATCAGAGCTTACAGGAATCTCTGAAGCAACTCCAATTTTCGTCGAAGCCATTAAAGACGGAAGCACAAGTCATACTGAAATATATATTGATAGCTTTTATCTAAATAAGGTTGGATTTGATAAATGGTTTGTGAATCTTTTATCCAATCCTTATAAAAATTTAAGTGAAATTTCTGTTGAGTATGCTAAAAGAGAGATTGATAGAGAAGTAGATTTCTTGAATAAGTTTGTAAAAGAATGTAAAGACCTAAAAGCAGTTATAGGAGTTCTGAAAAAACTCAAATCAAAGATTGAGAAAGATCCAGAAGCAATTTACCTTAGAATTGCATGGGGTATTGGTTGGAGAGGAATGACGGGAGATTATATGGATGATGGGACAATTAGAGCCCTTTTAAATAGTAAGATAATAAAGCAGGGACGTTCAAAAGCAACTATTTTTCCAAAGACGAGAAGATTTGTAGTGCTTTTAATTGATGGAAAGGAATATCCATGCTTTCCTTTTGGTTGGATTAAACTCAAGGAGGCGAAGAAGAATGGCAAATAGAATACTTATATATCCTCTTGGGAATAGTGATATATTGTTTAATAAAAATTATATAGAAAGAGAAAATTTCCGCAAAGTGACTGAAGCTATTTACAATGAATTATCTAATTTAAAATACGAGATTTTTAGTGATAAAACCCTGCACTATAATGGTTTAAAATACAAAGTAGATTCCGAAGAGAGAGCTCTTCTTTTTCCAATATTTACTTCTGTGATTAAAAGCATTAAAAATTACATAAAGGAGATGAAGTTCTACTTTATATACACAGATCAAAAAAACATAGAGGAAAACAAGCAAGATACTCTATATCTTTATGAGATAGTCAAAAAATTTCTTACTAAAAGGGGTATTGAGCCAGAGAAAGTTAAAGGCTTTCCTATAACCCACAATCCTACGGATCTCTCAATTTTGTATAATACAATAAGTAATTTTAGATTAGAAAGAGAAGATGAGTTTAAAAATGCAAATGATATTTTTATAATCTTGGGTCCGGGTACGCCCCAAATGACCACTAATCTCATTTTAAATTTTATGGATTTTAGGAATGCGCGATTCTATTATATTTCCAGATATAAAGAGGGTCTTAAGCCTATAGATTTTCCATATAAAGTGATTTCAAAGGAGATAAAAGATTCGGTTTTAAGACTTATTGATGATTTTAATTATACTGCTGCAAATTTATTGTATAAGAAACTTCCAGATGAAGAGCGTAAAGAGATAAAATTAATAGAATCTCTTCACCATAGAACAAATTTTGATTTTGAAAGAGCTTACAATTCCTTCATTGATTATTACAATAGGTGTGTAGATAGAGAGAGTGTTATTGAAGATTTAAAAGATACCCTTGAAAAGTTAAAGGATAAGGATGAAAAAGAGCTCAAGAAAGAGTTATATTATGAGTTTGTATTAAGGATACGTTCGGAGAGGTATCTTGAAGCAGTTGCTATGATTTTTAGGTTTGTTGAAGAGATACTAATGACTACAGTAGAAAAAGAGTTTAATGTAAAGATTACAAGTAAGGATGATTTTGAGGATTTCAAAAAAATTTTTAAAGAAAACAAGGATTTGAGAGAGTACTTTTCTAACGAAAAGAGAAAGATTAATTGGGAAAACAAAGCCCCTACCAGGATTACTTATGTTAAACTATTAAGATATTTAAAAAATAGAGAGGGAGTTAAGGATAAAAATTTAATAGAAAAAGTTTTGAGTTTTTATGAGAGATACGATAATGAGGAATCAGCTATTTTAGATTTAAGAAATAGTACACCTTTTGCACATGGTTTTGAAGGAGTAAGTAGAGAAAAGTTAGAAAAGGCATATAAGTCTCCAGAAATTATTGCCGAAGAATTTAAAGAAATAATGGAAGCTCTGGGTATAAAAGTAGAATCCTATAATTCAGATAAATTCCCCTTTGTTCTGATAAATAACTATCTTAAAGAAAGAATTAAAAAGAATTGAGGTATGAATATTTGAGTTTGCACCTTGAAAACTAATTTGTTAAAATGGCATCAGGGAAAAGATGAGGAGAATTCCTTTATTTATAGAGGGCTATACGGTGGCTGTCTGAATCTTGCCCTGACAAATAAGGGATTACGACTTCATCTAATAGGTTATTAAAGTGGCTATCTATATAGGTCTGAATCTTGCCCTGACAAATAAGGGATTACGACTCC
>QNBN01000180.1 GCA_003645695.1 Spirochaetota bacterium
AACAGTGGTAAACTGCAAAGTTATTCCTTCAACAATTACACTTGATAGTGTAAGATTTACAGCGCCTGGCAAAAGAGAAACAAAAAAGAATATCTCTGGAAGTTTTTCATTTACATTTGATCAGAACGATATTCCAAAAGGAAATAGTTATATAAAAATAACAGCATCTCTTAATAATATATCTTTTTCAGATACATGCACTATTACAAGAATAGCTAAAGTAACCCCTCGTGCAAGTGAAATTACTATAATAAGATTTTTTTGTGAAGGTATGGGAGCAGTACCTTTTAATCATTATTTAAAAGAGTATTATGATGAAATTAATTATTCAGTTTCTATTATTCCGGGAAGCAAGACTTTATATCTTGTAAACTCAAAGATGGAATCTGTAGATAATATAGACCCTTCCTCGCAACCCATTGTGTTTACTTGGACTGAGTATCATTACTACAAAAATCCCAAGGAGTTCGGGAAGAAAGTTATGGATATAAGTTATATTGATGAAAACAATCGAGTGGGTAAATCCAGAAGTGGTATTTGGGTAAAAAGAGGTTCGAATTTAAATGGCATATCAAAGACAATATGTGTAGTTCTAAGTGATGGGTACACAGTGTATCCCTCAGGTCCTATTATAAATGCTTGCGTTGATAGAAGTATTCCGTAATTTATTGAAGAATCAATAAAAATGGTAAATCGCAATTTAAACTAGGAGAGAGATATGAGGAAATATAAGAAAATAACATACGGAGCAATATTTTATTTTATAATTTATATGTTATCGGTTTTCCTTTCAATTCATGCTCAAGAAGTATCAGAGGATGAAATTATAGCAAAAATAAATGGTAAAAGTATTTTTTATAGAGAAATAATGCTATCTCAAGACCTTCAGAATAGATATTTACGGTCAAAATACAGAGAGAAGCTAAAGGAATTGACTGATGATGAAATAAACAAATTGATATTATTAGAAGAAAAGAAGCGATTACTTGAACGAATGAAACATATTATAAAAGAGGAGAAAATTAAGAAGTGGCAAATATCCGTTACTTCAGAGGAAATCAATAATCGCATAGAATCATCTTTAAAAGATAATAATTTATCCATAGAAGGGCTATCTAAAAAAATGAAAGAGGGCGACCGAGCATTATTAAAGGCTTTATCTACATATTTAAAAGACCCTCAAAGAGAGGATGAAATTTATACTGAACTTAGACAAAAATATGGTTATTCAAAGCTAGCATGGAATAATATGAAAGAGAAGTATAACACACCTGAGAAATTAGAACGCCTAAAGGAGAAAATGCAAATTACTATTTCTTCTTTTAAAGAAGAAATAAGTGGAAATTTTAGATCAATGATTCTCAATGAGAAATTCGAGAATTATATAACAAAAGATATTTTAGTCTCTGAAAGTGAATTAAAAGAGTTTTATAGACAACAATATCCTCTTGCGGAAGACTACCCTGAGGCAGATATTCCCAGATATAATGAGGTCAAAGATATACTAGCTAAAAAATTACTTGAGAGAAAAAAGGAAGAGAAAATTGCAAATTGGTGGTTAGCTGAATTCAAGAAAGCAAACATCAAAATTTTAGATGAAAGATATAAAGATTTTATGGATTTATTAGAAACACCTCAAGAAATGGAACTATCTGGAGGAGATTTGCAGGAATCAAAACCAAAACAAGAAAAACCCACCCACCAACCCTCAACTCCTGAAGATAAAGACACCACTCAAGCCAAAGAAGAAACCACCAAGGAGCCGAAACCAGAAGAACAACAATCCACTAACCACTCCACCCTCCACCTAAAAGACGGAAGGACTATTGCAGGAATTATAACTAAAGAAGACCCTAACACTATAAAAATCAACACAGGTGTGATAGAATATACTATAAGCAAGGATGAGATAGATAGAATAGAGTAGAATAGTCCTAAGTCCTAAGTCAAAAAAAGAAGTCCAGAAGAAATCCACCCTGCTCTTTGATATAGACTAGTCTCACCGTCTCCTACACCGATAAAGAAGAAAAGAAAAAGACAAAATCAGGTTCTGATAGCCATGGTATAACAGTTAAAGGTAAACTCAAACTTACGTTCGTGCGATGGAAGAGTTGTATCTTGAAGAAAGTGTTTTCTAAAAATATTCGAAGCAAAGATTAGATGGATAAAACGAGTTCTTAAATCAGCTTGGAGGCGTAAAAATGAATTGTAGATTGATTTATAAGACAAGGTCTCTAATAGGGTTGTTTGCTATAGTATTTGTTTTAGCATTTTTAAGTATTGGATGTATTTTGTCTATTCCTTTTATTGTGGGTAGGAGTGCCTACTATATATTTGTTGTCTATGGGCCTTTATTTATCCTCGGCGCAATCTCTCTTCTGTGTCAGATACCAAGGGCATATATGGTTTTCACTGATAGAATTGAAATAAAGACACTTTTGTGGACTTGGAAGCTTCCTTATGAAACGATTCTTTATATTATTCCTTGTATGCCAACATTTCTTTTTAAGGGTCCCTCATGGAAACCTTTACTTTCTACTAAGAATTGTGTCCGGATAGAACGAGTGAAAGGATGGCCTTTTTTGATTTCACCAGTGCACAGAGAGGAATTTCTCAAGTATGCACAGGGTGCTTTAGAAGAATGGAAATCTACTTCGAAGAAGAGTTAGATTTTTTAAAGATGGTAACTTGAAGAGAGTAGAGTTGAATATCAAATATCTACTTATTTTTAGCACTTCATTTTTGTCTGCTCTTTTATTTATGCTTCGTAAGCATTGGGAATCTTATTTAATTATGCTAAAGCAGACTTGTTGGTATGATATATGTGTAATACAAGTACACAATGCTTTCTGGGAAGAGCTCGCAAAGTTAATTATCATAGGTATATCTTGTTGCATTTTTAGGATAAATTCGCAGAGTAACAGGAAAAAAAGAATTATTAGTTTAGGATATGGAATTGGTTTGAGTTATGGAATGGGAGAAGCTTTTTTACTTATCTTTTTAATGTTATACCCAGTATATAGTCATTATTTTGGGCTAAATACTTTTGGGACAATTTTAACAAAGAGTTTTATTTATGAGCGATTTTGGGCAATTCAAACTCATGCTATTATGGGAGGAGTTATTGGAATAGGAGTGTATAGATATTTGTTTCATAGGAAAAGAAAAGATATATTAATCTTTTTTCTTGTTGCTATGCTCTATCATATTTCAATAGATGGTTCAATTGTTTTTATATATTATTATCCTGAACTTATGAAACATTATCCACCGCCATTGCTTTTTATGCCACTTCTAACATTGATAGGTTATGGCATCCTTTATATAATTGGAAAGAGAAGTTTAGAAGTGTATAAGGCAACGGCATGAAACTTGAAGGAGGAACTGATGAAGAGTAAAGTAGTTATAGGTATTGTTTTGTTATGTTCTATTTTTCTTTTCTGTCTGCCTGAAATTAAATCTAAAACATCCCAAGAGGTAGAAACAAAGTTTAGAGACCCTTTATGGAGAGGGGAAAGCGCCTGTATTTATGATTTAGTAAAGGACGAAATGAGCATCGGACTTGCAAGTTTTGAAATTTCATCGGGCAAATTGAAGAATGAGAAGGTCTATTTAATAGAAGGAAAAATAGTAATGGGGGGAGTGAGTGATATATCAAAAATTACTATTAGAGCGAAAGATTTAAAACCCATGAAGACAGAGAAAAATATGTTGTTACCTCAAGGAGAAACCAAAATAGAAGCAGAATATTTTGGCAATAAGGTTAAGCTTACTGCGAAAACTTCACAGGCTCCTCCTCAAAGGATGAGATTATCTCTTCCAGAAGATGCTTATGATAATGAGGAAATTTTGATGTTATTGCGCACCCTTCCTTTTAAGGTAGGTTTGCAGATGGAATTTAGTAATTTTTCTCCCGCCGCTGGATGCACCTATCCCTCTGTAGTCAGGGTTTTAACAGAAGAATCTGTCCAGACTCCAGCAGGGACATTTGAATGCTTCAAGGTAGAATTGAAAGTAGCGATGGCTAACATAACTCACTATGCCTGGTATACCAAAGATTATCCACATTATTTAGTTAAGTATGACAATAGGGAAATAGTTTTTAAGTTAAAAGAGGTTCTTCAAGATGGAGAAAAAGTGGAATTTTAGTTTAAAGCAACATAGATTATGAATATTTATTTGAGAGTTTTAAGATATATTAAGCCTTATCGATATAAACTTTTCGTTATTTTTCTTCTTACGGTTATAGTTTTTCTAATTACTTTAATTCCCCCCTTTCTTACCAAAGTTCTTATTGATGATATTCTAATTGAAAGAGATGCAAGTTTATTGAATCTTATGCTCTTAGGAGTTCTAGTAATATTTATTTTTGGTTTATTGTTAGATTTTTTACAAGATTACCTTTCCTCAGTAATGGTTTCAAGGATCAATTTCGATGTTTCTACGCAGTTCTTCAGGCATTTGCAAAGGTTATCTTTAAAATTTTATCACCATCGACGCAGTGGTGAACTTTTATATAAATTATTCTCTGATACAAGAACGATACAAGCCTGGATAAGCACTAATTTGATAACTATATTTTTTCATATAGCAACATTGTTAGTCGTTGGAGGATTGATGATATATATGGATTGGAGATTGAGTTGTATCTCTTTTGCTATTATTTTCTTCCATGTTTTAAATATAATTTATTTTCGCAAACCGATAATTAAATATAGTAGAAGGCTTCGCAAGCAAAATGAAGTTATTTATGGAAATACCTCAGAATATCTTGCTGGTATAAGAGAAATAAAGGCATATACTAAAGAAGATGAAATAATAAGCAGATTTGAGAAAGAATTAGATAATATTGTTAAAACAGGAATAAAGAGTAGATTAATAAATAAGTTTTCTGGCACAGTAGTAAGTTTTACTAATAATAGTTGGTCTCTACTTATCTTGTGGTGTGGAGGACAGGAGGTTATCAAAGGAGAATTAACTTTAGGTGTTCTAATGGCTTTCTTAATGCTTTCTGGCAGGATTTATCCTTCTGTATCAGGGCTAACAAATTTAATCTTAGGACTTCAAAGTGACTTAGTAGGCATAAAGAGAGTCTATGAGATTCTTGATACACCTCCTGATATCAAAGATGAAGAAGGTGCGATAATTTTACCTTCTATAAAAGGAAAAATTCAGTTTAAAAATGTTTCTTTTAGCTATGAAGGGAGACAAAAAATTCTTGATGGAATAACTTTTAGTATTCAGCCAGGAGAAATAATAGCCTTAGTGGGAAGGAGTGGAGTAGGTAAGACGACGTTATGCAATTTAATTATTCGCTTTTATGAGCCAGATTCAGGAGTGATCCTTATTGACGGATATGATATAAAAAAGGTGCAGTTAAGATCTTTGAGGGATCAATTAGCCATTGTGCCCCAAGAACCGATTCTTTTTAGTGGAACAATTAAGGAAAATATCTTACTGGGTAGACAGAATGCCTCTGATGAGGAAATTCAAAGAGCAGCAGAAATGGCTAACATCTATGATTTTATTTCTTCGCTACCTCATAGTTGGGATACGCAAGTTGGTGAGAGAGGAGTGAGGTTATCAGGAGGACAAAAGCAAAGAATAGCCATTGCACGAGTTTTTTTGAGGGATCCACGTATTTTAATCCTAGATGAAGCTACTTCTTTTATAGATTTAGAATCGGAGTTTCTTATCCAAGAATCATTAAGAGAATTAATGAAAGATCGCACCACTCTTATTATTGCACATAGACTTTCAACTATTAGAAATGCCGATAAAAATTTAGTTTTAGATAACGGTAAAATAATTGAAGAAGGTACGCATGAAGATTTACTCGCGATGAAAGGTTTTTATTATCAGCTTTATGAACAGACAGCAAGATTGTAGATTTTAAAATCATGTAAGCAAATTAAAGGTCTAATTAAGGGTCAGGTCTCCACATTTAACATAGACAGTTATAAGGATAAGGTATAACTTTGGTATAATCCTTCCTAACTCCCATCTTGATAAGCATCAACTTTTATATTATAATTTAATCATAAATAAGGAAATAAACTATGCCCAAACCCATACTATTCATCATCTTAACTTTATCTATCTTCTCATCCTTTATACCCTTAACTTATCCAGACACCATCACCCTAAAATCAGGCAGAACCATTAAAGGCCTCATAACTCAAGAGGATAAAGATAAGGTGGTTATCAGGATTGATATTGGCACAGTTACCTTTAAGAAAACCCAGATCTTAAAACTTGAATATGACCCAGACTATCTCTTAGAATCAGCCGATAACTATTTTAAAAAGAAAGACTACAAAAAGGCTATCAA
>QNBN01000181.1 GCA_003645695.1 Spirochaetota bacterium
ATTGAGTTAAATCATCCGCCTTTTTTAAAATTCTGGAATTAAGGTTTTATTCATAGAAATTGTGATCTAGCGAAGCTATATTTTTCTCTTTTGTACCAGCGTTTTCTGTTGTTTTTAATAACAGTATTAGATGTTTAATTAGTATCATAAAATATTTGTTAATAATTAATGAGTCCGATTTAAAAACCATTTTTATCAGTTTTTAAAAAAAGTCTAATCGATAACTATTTACAGCATAAGCAATTATATATCATATATTGTGTAAAAATTATAAAAAATAACATTTTAAGGCCTTTTTAGAGTGAACTCATTAATTCTAATTTTTTATAGGTGTACAAGTAATAGGCAAAGTAAGGTTTTTATTATGATTGAAGGTTTACTTGCCTATTGATAAAAAGGAAGGTCTTAATTTTAACTACTATGTTATATTTGTTTCTCCAATAGTTTTTATACTTCAATGATAACCAGGAAAATGGCATATAAATGACGAAAAATCTTGAGTTGATAAGGAATTTCTCTATAGTTGCTCATATAGATCACGGTAAATCTACCCTTGCTGATCGATTTCTTGAGGTTGCTGGTTTACTAAATCCTCGAAACGAAAATGTTGAGCAAGTTCTTGATAGTATGGATATAGAAAGAGAAAGGGGAATTACTATCAAATCTCATCCTGTAACTTTGTATTATAAACATAAGGATGGAAAAAAATATACACTTAACCTCATAGATACCCCCGGTCATGTAGATTTTACATATGAAGTCTCGAGGGCATTAGCAGCTTGCGAGGGGGTTATTCTTCTTATTGATGCTACACAGGGAATTGAAGCTCAAACCCTATCTAATTTTTATATGGCTCTTGAGCATGATCTTACGATAATTCCCGTTATAAACAAAATCGATTTACCTGCAGCAGATATTGAAAATACTAAAAATCAAATTGTAAAGGAACTGGGATTTGAGCGGGAAGAGATAATAAGTATTAGTGCTAAGGAAGGTATAGGAACAGAGGATGTTCTTTCAGCAATTATTGAGAGAATACCTCCACCTGCCGGAAGGGTAAATGAGCCCTTGAAAGCTTTAATTTTTGATTCACATTTTGATTCGTATAGAGGTGTGGTGGTTAATGTAAGGCTATTCGATGGAAAGGTTACGAAAGGTCAAAGAATAAAACTTATGGCCGCAAACAGGGAGTATAATGTAGAGGAGGTTGGGGTTTTTACTCCGGATATGAAACCCATTGAGGAATTATCAGCAGGCGAAGTGGGTTATATTATTGCAGGAATTAAAGATATCTCAACAACTAGAGTTGGAGACACTGTAACTGACGCTATAAATGGTGTGGATAAACCCCTCCCAGGGTACAGGGAGGTAAAACCTATGGTATTTTCGAGTATATACCCTGTTGCTTCCGATGATTATGAAAATCTAGCGGTGGCTCTTGAGAAGTTAAAGTTAAACGATGCTTCCCTTCTATTTGAAAAAGAGTCTTCAGCCGCTTTAGGTTTTGGGTTCAGATGCGGTTTTCTTGGTCTTCTTCATCTAGAGGTGGTGCAGGAGAGGCTGGAAAGAGAGTTTGGGTTATCGCTCGTAGTGACCGCGCCCAGTGTTGAATACAGAGTTTACTACAAAGATGGCACCATGAAGGTTGTTGATAATCCAGTAAATTTTCCAGATATTGGTAAATACGAATATGCAGAAGAGCCATATGTTAAGGCGAGTATTATTACACCTGAAGAGTATGTGGGTAATATCATTAAAATAGCACAGCAGAGAAATGGGATACAGAAAAGTATGACCTATATTACTGAAAAGAGGGTTGAATTAATCTATGAAATGCCTCTGGCAGAGATAATTTATGATTTTCATGATAAACTCAAATCCGTAACCAGGGGTTATGCATCCCTGGATTATGAGTTTCTTGATTACAGAAGATCGGAACTTGTTAGACTCGATATTCTGATATCCGGAAAGCCGGTGGATGCTCTTTCTCAGATTGTTCGAAAGGATAAAGCTTATCAGAGAGGAAGGGAGATAGTAAAGGCACTTAAGGAAGAAATACCAAAACATCTGTTTAAAATAGCAATTCAGGCTGCAATTGGGAGCAAAATAATAGCAAGAGAAACAATAGGAGCAATCAGTAAAAATGTACTTGCAAAATGCTATGGAGGAGATGTAACAAGAAAGAGAAAACTGCTGGAAAAACAAAAAGAAGGGAAAAAGAGGATGAAGAAAATTGGTAATGTTGAAATCCCTCAGAGGGCATTCGTTTCTGTTTTAAAAACAAGGGATTGATTATTTGAGGAGTTATTTCTTGATAATTTAATAAAATCTTATTAAACTTGTATCGAGATTTTAAAAAATAATAAGTGGAGGTGGTAAGATGGCGATAAAGGTTGCAATTAATGGTTTTGGGAGAATTGGTAGAAATGTATTCAGGATTGCTCACAAGAGGGAAAACATTGAGGTTGTTGCAATTAACGATATGTTCCCTCCAGAACAGCTTGCGATGCTGCTAAAGTACGATTCCAATTTTGGTAAATTCGATGGTAAAGTTGAAGTTACATCAGATGGTATAAAGGTCGATGGAAAGGAGATAAAGATTTTCAAAGAGAAGGATCCATCTAAGCTTCCATGGAAGGATTACGGTGTAGAAATTGCTGTCGAATCCACAGGTGTATTTAGAAAAAGAGACCAGGCTGCAATGCATTTAGAGGCTGGTGCTAAGAAGGTTATAATTAGTGCACCTGCAAAAGATAAAGTAGATAAAACGATTGTTATTGGTGTAAATGATGATACATTAACACCGGATGACAAAATTATATCAAACGCTTCCTGTACAACAAATTGTCTTGCTCCAATTGCAAAGGTACTTAATGATAATTTCACTATCAATCGTGGATTAATGACCACAGTACATGCATATACTAATGATCAGAGGATCCTCGACCTTCCTCATAGTGACCTCAGAAGAGCCAGGGCAGCGGCCGTAAACATAATTCCAACAACAACTGGTGCTGCAAAGGCTATCGGACTTGTGATTCCTGAATTGGATGGCAAACTTAATGGTATGGCGATGAGAGTGCCTGTCTCTACAGGTTCAATTGTGGATCTGGTTGTAGAAGTTGATAAGGATGTAACAATTGAAGATGTAAATAATGCTATGAAAGAAGCATCAGAGGGCAGGATGAAGGGGATCCTTGGGTACTGCTCAGATCCTATTGTATCATCTGATATTATTGGTACTTCATATTCTTCAGTTTTCGATTCTCTTCTGACGATGATCATTGATAAAAAAATTGTTAAGGCAGTTTCCTGGTATGATAACGAATGGGGTTATTCTTGTAGAGTTGTCGATCTTATAGAGAAAATTGCCTGATTCTTTAATTTTATATTTAAGGGGATTACTCCAATGATTAAGAAAAAAACTGTAAGAGATGTTGATCTTAAGGGGAAAAGAATTATAATGAGAGTAGACTTCAATGTACCCCTTGACAAAGAAGGGAATATTACAGATGATACCAGGATTAGAGCAGCCCTTCCTACTATAAAGTATGTTCTTGAGCAGGACACAAAATTGATATTAATGAGTCACCTTGGTAGACCGAAAGGCCAGGTTAAAGAAGAGTTAAGGCTTGCTCCAGTGGGTAAAAGGCTTCAGGAACTCCTTGGAAAGGATATTATTGTATGTAAAGATTCAATAGGGGAAGAAGTAAAAAAGATAATCTCTGGAATGCAATCCGGTGATATAGTTATCCTTGAGAATCTAAGGTTCCATAAAGAGGAAGAGGCAAATGATCCCGAATTTGCAAAGGAGTTAGCCTCTTATGCTGATATTTATGTTAATGATGCTTTTGGAACCGCCCACAGGGCGCACGCTTCTACAGAAGGAATTGCTCACTATTTGCCTGCTGTAGCGGGGTTTTTAATGGAAAAAGAGATAGATTTTCTGGGCAAACTTCTTTATCAGCCGGCAAAACCTTATATAGCCATTATTGGAGGAGCAAAAGTATCGAGCAAGATTGGTGTTTTAGAGAAACTTTTGGAAAAGGTGGATGCACTCCTTATTGGTGGTGGAATGAGTTATACATTTTTAAAAGCTAAAGGTTTTGAGGTTGGGAACTCCCTTGTAGAAACTGAGAAGATAAACCTTGCTTTTGAGCTCATTAAGAAGGCAGATGAAAAAGGTATATCACTCCAATTTCCAGTTGACAACCTTGTGGCAGACAGAATAGGTGCGGATGCAAGGGTCAAACTCACTGACACAAATGTAATTCCAAAAGATATGATAGGTGTGGATATTGGACCAAAAACTATAAAGCAGTACAAGAAGGAGATCAAAAAAGCCAGCACCATATTCTGGAATGGTCCTATGGGTATATTTGAAATTGATAAGTTTGCAAAGGGTACAATCCAGATAGCAAAGGCTGTAGCATCTGCTAAAGGTACTACCGTTGTAGGTGGTGGGGATTCCGTTGCTGCGGTTAATAAAGTTGGAGTTGCTGATAAAATCGATCATGTTTCAACCGGTGGTGGGGCTTCACTGGAGTTTCTAGAGGGTAAAGAACTTCCCGGTATTAAAGTATTAGAGGATGCATAATAAATTAAATCTGTATAAAAAGGCACCTTGGATAAAGGTGCCTTTATTAATTTTTTTATTATGTTACTTACCCTAATTCAATCCTTAGGAGATAATCTATGAGAAGAGCTTTTATTGCAGGTAACTGGAAAATGAATCTTGAAAAAGGCAGTGCAGTTGAACTTGCAAAAGCACTAGTTGATGGAACGAGAAATATTACAGATAGGGATGTTTTAATATGCCCATCATTTCCGCTTTTACCTATTGTTAATGATATAGTTTCTGGCAGCAATGTATGGCTTGGTGCACAAAATATGTACTACGAAAAAAAAGGTGCCTTTACCGGTGAAGTATCTGCTGATATGCTTAAATCGGTGGGGTGTGAATGGGTGATTTTGGGTCACAGTGAAAGAAGACACGTATTTCATGAAGATGATAGTTTAATTAATAAGAAGGTGAAAAGTGCTATTGAACAGGGGTTAAAACCAATCCTCTGTGTGGGGGAACTGCTCGAGGAACGTGAGTCTGGTAAAACCGAGGAAGTTGTCAAAAGGCAGGTAGTTGAAGGGTTAAAGGAGGTTTCCCCTGAGGATACAGCAAAAATAATCATTGCATACGAACCAGTCTGGGCCATAGGTACAGGAAAAACAGCTACTCCTGAGGATGCTGATAGCATCCACTCATTTATTAGGGACATTTTAAGGGATCTTTACAATTCGAAGGTTTCGGAAAATATGAGAATACTTTATGGCGGTTCTGTAAAACCGGAGAACATAGACAGCCTAATGGCTAAGGATAACATTGATGGGGCTCTAGTAGGGGGAGCTTCACTAAAGGCGGATTCCTTTTTAAGAATAATTAATGCAAATATTCAAAGTTAACATCTGCCAGATGGATGTTAATAAAAAGTATAATACAAAGTTCTAAATATAGTAATTATTTAAGTTTAACGTGAAATTGACTAAAAAATAATTATGGTCAAAGTGTTTTAAATTTATTATTTATAAAATAACAAATATTGGAATATTAGTTTTATTTATGAGTCTACTCTAAAAACCATTTTTATCAGTTTTTAAAAAAGAAGTCTAATTGATAACTCTTTGCAACATAGTAATTATATATATGTATTATGTATAAATTATAAAAAATAACAATTTAAGGCCTTTTTAGAGTGGGCTTATTTATGGAATAAAATTCTGGAGTAATTTAGAACAAAGCCCAAAGTGATAATTGTATACAGGGTTAGTAAGGTATGTTTTTAATATAGAGACTTAAAGCCTGTCTGAAGACTTTTATAGATCGAGCACAATTATAAAATATTCGAATTAAGGAAAAAGAGATGGTAATAGGGTTAACAATAATATTTTTTATAGTAGCTATACTTCTTATGGTGGTTGTCTTAATTCAGCCCGGGAGTAGTGGTGGAATGGGTCTATTTGGCCAAAGTAGCCAATCAGCCTTCGGAACTAAAACGGGGAATGTCCTGACAAAGTTTACTACTATCCTTGCAGCTTTATTCCTTCTTATAAGTTTTGTGCTTGGATATTTAAATTCAAGGACTGGAAAGGTCGAAAAAAAGGAACTTCAGAATATCCAGAAAACCGTAAAAGAGCTTCCTAAACCCGAAAAAAAGGGTGAGGTCGGAGTTAATATCGGTGTCGATGTTTCTGGAAATAATAAATAGGAACATCCTTCTTATCAAAAGGTACCCCTAAGGTATTCCCTATGAAAATACTTCATACATCC
>QNBN01000182.1 GCA_003645695.1 Spirochaetota bacterium
GTCATTATGGACAGATGCTTTGCCTCTGTTTTCCTTAAAATCAAGTACCTTTACACCAAACTTTTCATATTGTCTGGCAATCTCTACTGTCCTGTCAGTAGAGCCATCAGAGGCTACAACAATCTCTAACTTATCTTTTGGATAGTCTTGTAGAAGTAGATTCTCAATTCTTCTCCCAATAACTTTTTCCTCATTAAAAGCTGCAACAATAATTGAAACTATAGGTTTCTCATCTTCATTGTAACTTTGTGTTTTATTTTTGTTACTATTATTTAAAAATCTACTAAAAAGGTATAATAATGCTGGATAAAAAAACCATGGATATATTACTATGAGTAGACATAACCAAAATAGTATCTTTGAAAGTTCTGTTATCATAGTAAATAAGAATGTCTAAGAGTTCTTTAATGTCTTCATTAATGCTTCCTTAAAATTTACTCTGCTTTTCCATCCTAAAATATCTTCAATTTTTTTACTACTATGGATTACATTTTTTGTATACTTTTCAATTTTGTAAGAAAGATAGATTTCTTTCTTTAAAAGGACAAAGATAATGCATTCCATAAGCCGGAATAATATTTTTAAAATTGAACCTGGAACATAAATAGTGAAAAATTTTTTATTTGTTAATTCCTTATATTTCATGATAAGTTTTTCAATTGTTATTTTTTCACTATCTATTACATTATAAATTCCACTTTTCCTTTTTTCATTCGCAATAATAAGAGCATCTATGAGATTTTCAACATACACTAAAGGAATAAATCTCTTTTTTGAACCAAAAGTTATCGCCAAATTCTTAAATTGGAAAACAGGTATACTTGCTAAAATATCTTTCCCTTGTCCATAAACCAAACCTGGTCTTATAATTGTGATTACCATTTTGTGAGAATTGTTTATATAAGTTTTAGCAATCTTTTCTGCAATTAGTTTAGCATGAGAATAGTAACCACATTTTTCTGGATGTTCTTCATAGGGAAAATTTTCATCAATTACACCATCTTGGGGATATTTGCTGGCATTTAATAACCCTATAGTGCTTACATAAACTAAGTGTTTAACTCCAGATTTAAGGGCTGCATCAATAATATTCTGGGTGCCAGTCACTGTTGTGTCAAGATGATATAACCAGTCACCTTTAGTGGCTGCGGCTAAATGATAAACGGTCTTAATTCCTTGACATACTTTTTCAACATCATCATAGTTAGATATATTGCCTTTTATAAGTTGAACATTATCATTAAACCCTAAATCTTTTTTATTTATATTCCGATGGGTTAATACGCGAACTTTATACCCTTCTTGTGACAGTCTTTCTACTAATTTTTTGCCAATAAAACCTGTTCCTCCTGTTACCAGTACATCCGCTTTTTGAATTATTTCTTTAGAGTCTTCGACAATATTTCTTTTGGGAATTTTTTCAAATATCTTTTCCATTGTGCTTACAACATTATATGCATTTTCTAAGGGAATTGGAGATGGTTTATTTTGGGAAATTGATTTGTAAAAGTTTTGGATAGTTAATTCCATGCCTCTATAAGTATCAATTTTCCCCTTTAAGAATAAAAGAATGTTTTCAAATGATCTCTTGATCATCTGACTAGCTACACTGAATGTGTCAATAATCCTTTCAACAGGACCTGGAATACTATATTTTTTTCTCACGATAATTATTAGATTTCTAAAATCAGCTATTATCTTCCCTTTTGTACATTCAAAAGTTACTCTGTTTTCATAGGGATAGGATTCTGTAGAAAGGAAAACCGTAGCTATACCTGAAGGACTTGTGAAATTGCAACTTAAATTCGTTAGGGTTTTATCATCTTTGTATGTATATGCAACTCCGTTTAATTCAAAAGTACCGAAGAATTCATACAATAAACTTAAATGGTGGGGAATGAGATCATAAATTATTTCTCCTGGTAAACTTTCTAACCAGGGTTGCACTAAGCCTTCACTTTTTCTTATCTGATAATAAGGATCCGTCTCTTTAGTATGAACATTTATAGTTTCACCAACCACTCCAGAGGAAATCAAACCTTTTACTTTTAAAATCAAAGGATCAAAAAGGCGCATATGGTCAACACAAACTTGTAAGTTCTTTTCTTTAGCTTGAATTACAATCGCTTTTGCTTCCTCCGTATTAATACACATTGGTTTTTCAATAAAGATATTAGCACCATTTTCCAAACAAATTAAAGCAATATCTTTATGAGTAAGAGGTGGGGTAAGAATATGGACAACCTTAGGATGAAACTCTTGAAGCAATATTTCCACGTCTGTAAATTTATTTGTTAAACCAAACTCTTTAGATAGGTACTCCATCCGAACTGGATTTTTATCACAAAGAGCGATAGATTTTTTCTCCACATACTTAACAATATACTTTAATTGAGTATGTGCAATATTTCCACATCCAATTATTCCTACTTTGAAGGATTTATCCTTGTTATGTGCCATGTTATTTAATCTTTAATTGTTAAAATGATAATATGACCTTAGCACTTTTATAACTCTTTCTCTCTGTTTTTCTAATGTATATTCCTTTATAGTTTCAAGTCCTTTCTTAATCATATCAATTATTAGATTTTTATTGTTCATTAGACGATGAATAGCATCGGCTATTGCCTCTGAGTCTGCAGGAGGAATGAGAATGCCATTTTCACCATCTTTTATTATTTCTGGAATTCCTCCAACGGAAGTTGCAATAACCGGGAGTCCATTTGCCAAAGCTTCTAAAATAACTTTTGGCACCCCTTCAGTTAAAGAAGGCAAAATGAACACATCTGAGTTACGATATAAGTTGATAATTTCACTATTATAAGGAATATAGCCTAGAAATTTAACACATCCATTAAGCCCCATCTTTTTAATTTTTTCTTTCAAATGAGATTCTTCCATTCCAGAACCTACAATTGTTAATGTAACATCATATCCATATTTTTCCCTCATCTTATAAACACCATCAATTAAATAACTGACTCCTTTTTCAGGCGAAAGTCTACCAATATTAAGCAATCTTATTTTTTGCAATCTCGCTGGAATTGTTATTTCTTTTACAATATCGTTTGTGGAAATTAAAGAGACAACAATTTTGAAAACTGAAGCATTCAACTTTTGGAACTTATTATATAGTTCTTCACCTACAACAAAGGTTGGAATATTTTTAATTATATTTTTTATTCTCAACTCTAAGAATTGAGCTATTAAATATGCTGCTATTTTTTTGAACCCTGTAAATTCATACAAACTTTTTTTGTAATTCCCTCTTATATAAGCAAAACAGGGCTTTGAATATAACCTAGCTTGATTTAAAATTGAAATCCCTAGTATATTTGGAACAACCGCTCCCACTATATCCCACTCAGAAATATTGTTGAAAACTATTTTTTTTACCTGAGGCATTATATAAAAAGAGTTTTTATATAATTCTATTGTGTTTTCATAATAAGGTAGATGACATATTTCAACCTTTTTTTTCTTCAAATCTACTTTAAAAGCCCCTTTTCTTTCTCTTGTAGTCAATACAGGTACACATAAGATTACCTTTTTAAAATATTCTGTGAAGGATGTCCAGAATTTAAAATACCTCTCATCCGCTGTATATCTTTCTCCATCAAAATAAAATTTTATGTTAAGAAATATAGCAAGATTCATAGATATTTATTATTAAGAGTTTTCGCTTTTATTAAATACCTCTTCCAGAGAATTTACCTGGCAAGGTGTTCTATACTTTCCTAAAGTACTTCTGCTTCGCCATTGAGCTATAATGGACCGTGGAAGAAGTATTCCTATTAATGCATAGGGTAAAGATAGCCATGACTTTGGCCATACAGGACAATTTTTAATGGCATTTAGGGCACTCGTAAGGGCATTAATTCTTCTATCTTTTTCAAGATTATCACCAATCATTGTCATAAAGTGCTGGGCATACATCTTCTTTTTAGATGGTATTGATAAAGTTTGAGTGAGACGTTCTTCTAACACCTGCCACAACGGTTTATCACCTTTATAATTCGCTATTATAGATTCACTTTTAGGGTCCCAAGGAATCAGGCCGTTCATTTGCATAATAAGTTTTCGAATAGGGCGTCTAAAAACCCTTGCCTTAATCCCTATCCTTGATGAATGACTCCTCAGAGCATATAAGACTTCAGGAATTATCCGTAAATCTCCCAAATGTAACATTCGTAGATATAAATCATAATCCTGGCTATACCGAAATCGATAACCCTCTGAAAGCTTTTTAAATGCAGATTTTCTAAGCATTATAGACCCATGTACTAATGGATTTTCTCCTTTGTATAACGTGTTAACAATGAACTCATGGCTGTCTGGCGGCATATATAACGCTATTAAAGATTGCTTTTTTTCAAATTCAACCACATGTGAACCTACCAAAACTACATCTGAATGCCTGTCTAAAAATTCTACTTGTTCTTCCAGCCTATTTGGTGCTGAAATATCATCAGCATCATGACGTGCCAAATATTCACCTCTTGCTAAAGATATTGCAAGGTTGAGTGCAGAAGTAAGTCCTTCATTCTTTCTTGTTATTATGCGAACTCTATCATTCTCTGTTGACCAACTGTAAAGAATATCCGATGTTCTATCTGTTGATCCATCATCAATTACGATAACCTCATAATCTGGGTAGGTTTGTGCGTTAATTCCATCAATACATTCACATAGAAATTCTTCCTCATTATATACGGACATTATTATTGAGACTTTAGGTTTTTTCCCCATGGTAAAGCCTTGTTCTTGTCACTTTATCTTTTTTATAAGAGGTAACTCCCCATAATAATCCAAAGGCAATTTCAGTTGTAGGTTCATAACTGAAAAATCCAGCGTTATGAGTTAATGAGTGGATAATTAATGTCAAACATAAACAAGAAACTATAACCTCAGGTGGTGTCTTGCTCATTTTCATTCTTTTAAAAATCCCTTTAAATAGCAAAAATATCAATACAATACCCACTATCCCTGTATACATGATAACATTTGCAAAATGATTATGAGGGGCCTCGGGACCATAAGGAGCTAACCATCCTACCTGATAGGCTATGCTCTCGTAAGATTTTGACATGCCACCTGCCCCAAATGGTTCGTAAAGTAAGGTTGCAATTGCTGGAATACTCATATAAGCGCGGATAAAGATTTTTTCCTCATTAAAACTACGAGAATATATTGAATATCTCTCCACCAATTTATTGGATGTATAATTAAATATAAAAACGACTAAAAAAACAGAGAAGATAAACATGCTGATTCTTCGTAGATTAAATATTCTTATCCCTTTAAAAATAAAATAAAACAACAATCCACTCGATACGGAAAGAACCGTTGCCCTTTCTGTATTTGTAATCATTCCCAAAATTAACACGATAAGAGAACACAGCAAAACTAATCTTTTTTTGCCAAAGAATTTTCCTTTTAATGTGACTAAGGTTGCTAATACTACAAAAATTGCTGCGGCAAGTTGATAGGAAAACAAAAAAATGTAATAAGAAAGTCCTGTATTTCTTACAACTAACATGGCTAAATCTTCTTTCAAATCAATATCCCTAATGAATTCACCTGTTATAAGGCTACCTCCTACAGAAGAATGCAAAATTGACCGCCATGTAGCTACTGGCTCACCAATAAAGTAAATCCAGAGCCCCCCTAAAGTCGACAGAGTAATCGCAGAAACTAGGGCCCATATTGCTGCCGTGGTTCCACCAGGCCGGGATGTTGCTGCCCCCGCAGCAATAAAAATAAGTATTGGCTCAATAAGATAGGCAAATCTTCCAAGGGTTAATGTATTTCCTTTGACTACATAAAGTCCTGTAAAATATGCCCAATATATGAATAAAATCAAAATCAGAAAGAATGTCCTTTTAAATCCCTCAATAATTCTCTGTAGGCCAATAGTTGCTGTATATACCACAAAGGCCGGATATATAAGAGGAAGGTTCTTCACAGGAAAGTCTCTTGGGTTTACCAATACCACGAAGAAAAATAACAATAAGGCAAAAAAGACCTTCCAATCAAATATTTTTATATTATTTTTACTCATTATTTTCCCTTACTTTGCAAATCGAATATATTTCACCAAACTTTACATCATATTTTATTATTGATAGACCAGCTTCTTTTAACTCTTTTGTAAAACTTTCTAATGTATATTCTACATAATGTGTTTTATCCAATCTCCACTCAACTCCCAATTCTTTTTTATAAAGAGTAATCCAGTCACGATTGAACATAGGTACTCTTATAAGAAATTTATCTGACAACTTTGAAAGTTTTTTAAGAAAATCAA
>QNBN01000183.1 GCA_003645695.1 Spirochaetota bacterium
CATAGCAAAACTCAATAAAGAAGAGATTGATGAGCTTTGGAAAAATTTCAATCAAATCCCCTTTCTTCAATTAAAAGCAGTGAAAAAAGAAGAAATTAGAGAAATGGAAACCTATTTTCATTTAAAGAGAGAAGTTGGAGAAAAAATAACTGAAGGGACTTCTTCAGAAACTTGGGACTTATTCGATAATGTGATAAGTGCATTGAGAATCTTCAAAAAAGAATTAGTTTGGTTTAATGCAATCTACACTATCACTCCTCTTTCAAAAAGTGAAAGGTTTCCTAAACCTTATTTTGAAAGTGCTCCTTATCATGATATTACAAAAAGTCTTCCTGCTGGGTATAAATTAGATAAAGAGGAAATAGTACTTTTTAAACAATTCTGGGATAAATTCTCGAAGATTCCACCTAATAGCCCTATTATAACAGCTACTATAAGGTTTAGCGAAAAAATCGAAAGATACCGTAAGGTTGATGACCATCTGATAGATTGTTTCATTTCATTTGAGTTTCTATTCTCAGATGGTGGGAGTGAGAGCACACACAAGATTGCAAGAAGAACAGCTGTATTCTTAGAAAAGAACAAAGATAAGCGTATAAGGATTTACAGAGAGATGAAAAGGGCCTATAATGAGAGAAGTAACATTGTGCATGGTAGAAAAATAGATTACAAGAAAATAGCAAAATATTATACAAAAGTTGAGGATTATTTGAGAAATTGCTTAAGAAAAATTATAGAAGAAGAACAATACAGTAAAGACACCTTCCTTAATAAGCTTGATTTTAATTAGGCTTTTTCTGATATGTAGGTCTACTGGCTTTGAAGAGATCAACTCTTTCATTTCAAAATGTTGGGCTCAAGTTTGACACTACCTATCTTATTTTATGTAGATTTCGGATATTAAAATGACCTTTTGGGGCTTTGACTGTCAAACTTGAGTTCGAATTTCAATTTTTTTATCTATAATAGTCCTTTTTTCTTCAAGGCATCTTCTGTAATTTTAATAAATTTTTTTACAATTCTCTCATGGATTTCCTTGCCCATTTTTTCATTGGCATCTCTTGGATCAGCCTTCACAATTTTTTCAGGATGGGGATTTTTGCTAAATCCTGCTCCATCAACTATTGAAAAATCTGAATAGTGGATAGGTACGCCTTTTTCTGGTAAGGTTGTTAAATCAACCATAGAATCCGATCCGTATAATTTTTGATAATACATCATCAATGAAGTCTCATAAACATCGGCATGCCCTGCCAGACCATCTTTAGTTAGATCATCCGGGAATGCCAGATCCCATACTACTAAACAGTTAGTGGAATGAGAATAGTATTTACACAACCTATCGATACTTTCCATTTGATTAATAGCTCCATGGCCATTTACAATTACAATTACTTTGTAATCATGATTAATTAACATCTCAATTTTACTTGCTAAAACAAGGGAAAATATATGCTCCTGATAGTAGTGACTTTTCCACAAAGCTGTTGGGAAATCCATTCCAATAATCCAGTCAGTAGATTTAAATCCAAGGCTCTCTAACATCCAGGAAGGCCTTTCCCTTTCTGTACCAAAATAAATTGTAGGAAGCACAACTCCTTTCCCGATTCTTCTGCAGGTCTCAAGAGCGCAAAAGGTTGCGTTTATTGGATCTACTCCTAATGGTAGATGAGGACCGTGATACTCCAGAGGAGCTACCGGTATAAAAATTAATGGACACCGCCTTTTCTCCTCTATTAGCTGGGCAGGTCTTAGCAGTTCAAATCTTACCTCCCGCCTATTCTCGGTCATAATCAAACTCCTTTCTTAAGCAAATTATGAATAATTTTTAATTATATGATTTTATCTATATTTCTTATTTCTTTAAACCTGTAAGGGTGATACCTTGTACGAAGTTCTTGGATAAAAAGAAAAATAAAACCAAAGTAGGTAAACATGCACATACACTAATTGCTAATTGTTCCGGATATGGTGTAAAATAAACCCCAGTAAATAAGGCTATTGCTTGTGGGAGAGTACGCATTTCGGGTGATGATATAACTACCAAAGGCCAGATTAAAAGATTCCATACCCACTGTGCGTGTAAAATAGTTAAGGCTAAAACAGCTGTTTTGGCCATTGGTAGCGAAATTCTCCAGAATATACACCATTCATTAGCTCCGTCAATTCTTGCTGACTCAATTATCTCATCCGGTATCGAATAAAAAAATTGCCTCATTAAAAAAACACCAAAAGCTGTAAGCCCCTCAGGAATTATTAGACCTAAGTATGAGTTTTGCATCCCGAGTTTTCTAACAAGAACAAATAATGGAATAATTATTGCCTGAAATGGAATCATAATTGTAGATAAAACTATAGTAAAAAGGATATTATTTCCTTTAAATTTATACTTTGCAAACCCATAACCCGCAGTAGTTGATAAAAATAAACACAGTAAAACTGCAAATATAGTTACAATAAAGTTATTTAAAAAATACCTCGGGAAATCATAATCTGAATAGTGAAAAGCATTATAATAGCTTTTAAAATTCCAGACAGGGGGGAGAATTTTTATGGGAATTGCTAAAACATCTTTATTTAATTTAAAAGATGAAAGCACCATCCAGATAAATGGAAATATATAAATAAGTCCTATAATACTTAAACCTATATACAGAGCAATTTTAATTATTTCTGGTTTACTCATATTTTATTTTAATTTATTTTTTTACCCTAATAAACTGTTCTTGATTTAAAAATTTTTACCTGAATAATTGAAAAAATCAAAAGAGTGATAAAGAAAATTACTGAGATTGCAGCTGCATAGCCAAATTTAGTATATTCAAAGGCTTCTTTATATATTAGCAAAGCCAGTACTTCGGTAGATCTACTTGGCCCCCCTTCTGTCATTACATACTGCAGGGCAAAAGTGCCAAAGGAAAATATTACACAGGATACAAAAATTAAAATTAAGGTATTCTTTAGTGAAGGTAGTGTAATATATATCAATCGGCCCCAAAATCCTGCCCCATCGATCCTTGCTGCTTCATAATAGACCTCTGGTACTTCTAATAAACCAGCAATAAACATGACCATATAGTAACCTGTATACTTCCAAACATTTACTAAAATTACCGCATATGGAGCTACCTTTGTAGATGATAACCACGGAATATTTAAACCAAAAACGTCTAAAAAAAGTATTGATAAAAGACCAGTGGTTTGAAACATGAATCTCCAGACAACAGCAATTGCTACCATAGCCAATACTACGGGAAGAAAAATCATTGACTGAAAAACACTTTTAAATCGAATTAATCTACTGGTAAGTGCAAGGGAAAGCCAGAATGATATAAACATAAGGATAATTACACTTAAGAATGTGAAATGTAAAGTAACTAAATAAGAATTCCAAAATCTTTTATCTTTAAATAATTTTGAAAAATTTTCAAATCCAACAAATATTTTTGTACCAACTAAGTTCCACTTAAATAAGGATAAACGGAAAGAATCTATCATCGGGAAAATTAGAAAAATTGAGAAGAGTATAACAGTGGGAAGGATAAAAACATATCCCCATCTTTGCAATCTGTCATAATAATGTGCTTTTCTCATTTTTATTCGCTATGTCAAGCTAATTGAGAGGGCAATGCTTCCTCCCTCAACGCTTGCGCTGCTCTTAAATAAGGAAAAGTCTCATACTTTCCTGTAAAATCAAGTTTACACTCCACTAATACGGCTACTATATAGTAGCCGTATTAGTGGCTACAGACCCTATTATTCAAGAATACTCTCTAACTCTTCTTTGAGAAACCTAAGCGCTTCTTTATTTGACATACCTCTAAAAACTACTCGACGGATAGCTTCTCCAACTGCATCTTGGATTTCATTAAACTTTGGTGAAGATAGAAGAGCCGCTCCATGTTTTCTCTCATATCCGAATATATCATTATTAGGAACATATTTATCAACAAGAGAAGGGTCCAATGTCTTTCGTGGCTGATAATATCCATGAACAATGTACGCCTCAGGTTGACTCTCAAGCCAATTAAGCCACTTCCATGCCCATTCTTTATGTTTGCATTGTTTTGCTACAAATACACAATACCCATAAACAGGACCACCAATATCCTCACCATCCTTGAATCGGGGATATTTCATGGGTGTTACATCTTTGCGAGGTACTGAATAGTGATCTAAAACACCCCAATACCAGGTTCCACCGGTAAGAAATGTAGAACAGAGCCCATTACCAAAACCTTCTCTCTCGTCATCAAAAAGACCAGGATCAAAGATACCATCCTTTGTAGCAAAATTTGTAAATGTAGTAAAAGCCTCAAGAGCTTCTTTAGTGTCTAAACTGGCAAGAAGTCCCTTTTCTGTTGACCAATCAAGGCCTTTCTGCTCCATTAAACTGTGGAGAACCAGGAATGGAAAAACTGAAGCTTTAAGATTAATCGCAAAACCATTCCTGACTATAACCCCACCTTTACGTACAGTCATTTTTTTACAGACATCAACGAATTCCTCCCAAGTTTTGGGGATATCTGTTTTAGGATCCAGACCAGCTTCCTTCATATGTGCTGTATTAATCCATGCTACATAATTACTCATTTCATGAGGAATTCCATAGTATTTACCATTATAAAAACCACCTGTCTTTTTGATAGCACCCTTTTCCCACATATTAACAACTTCCTGCACAGTCTTCTTACCAAATGCTGAAGGTATTATCTCAGCACATAGACCATTT
The DNA here is from genome assembly GCA_003645695.1 of Spirochaetota bacterium. Lineage (GTDB taxonomy): Bacteria > Spirochaetota > B62-G9 > B62-G9 > B62-G9 > B62-G9. The sequence goes on from QNBN01000183.1 coordinate 4,733, forward strand.
CCCATAAACCATCCTGATTGTCCATTCCACATTGCGAAAGTATCAATATCACCCCCTGCAGCGATTGCTGTTCTTACCTTCGTGGGTAGATCAGGATCAGGATACAGGAGTACCTTTACCTCGACATTTGGATACTTAGCCATGAAGGATTTAGCAGCACCAACATTGATTTCATCATAAGGGGGTTGAGTCCAGTGATAATGAATAATTCGTATTTTTTCAGCCTTCCCAGCCCATACAATTGAGATAGAAACAAGCATAAACAACACTATAAGAAATGGTAACACTTTTCTCATCCTAAGATCCTCCTTTTACGAAATTTTTAAATATTTATTAACTTGGTCCATCTTTCCTGAAAAATCCTTCATTTTCTTTAGGAACCGAGGCCTCTTTGTGTTCCATCACCTCCCTTCAAGGCCCAATATTATAAGCTTTGCTAAAATATCTTTTTTACTGCTTCACCTTTACCCAGCGTCCTTCCCGAATAGATTTCTCTACTGCATCCATCACTCTTTGACATTCAACTCCATCTCTAAAACTGGGTGAAGGATTTTTCTCCTCGTCTATAGCCCTCATAAAATCATAAACAACATGAACAAAGGTATGCTCATACCCTATTATATGCCCTGGAGGCCACCAGGCATTTATATAAGGATGTACCTGTTCTGTTACCTGGATTCTTCTAAACCCCTGAGCATTATCTGGATCATCACATGAGTAAAACCAGAGTTTATTCATATCCTCAAGCTCAAACAAGATACTTCCTTTGCTCCCATTAATTTCAATCCGCTGGTAGTTCCTTCGCCCTGGAGCAAATCTTGTGGCCTCAAAGGAACCAACAGCTCCATTTTTAAATTTAGCTAAGAATAAGGTGGTATCATCTACCGTAACCTCTCCCATCTCCTTTGCAGCCTCAGCAGTTAAACCTGTTGTAAGATCCTCTGTTTCTTTAAGTCTGGGCCTTTTCTTGATAAAAGTCTCCTGCATTCCGATAACCCGGTCAAATTCTCCTACAAGATACCTTGCAAGATCTATAATGTGAGAATTCAAATCACCATGTGCTCCTGATCCTGCCAGCTCTTTTCTTAATCTCCAAACCAGGGGAAAGTCAGGATCACTAATCCAATCCTGAAGGTAAATAGCCCTGAAGTGATAGATTCTTCCAAGTTTTTCCTCATCAATGAATTTTTTAGCAAGGGCTATAGCAGGAACTTTACGATAATTAAAGCAGACCATATGTTTTACCCCGGCCTCTTCAACAGCCCTCAGCATATCTTCAGCTTCCTGCAAACTCATGGCTAAGGGTTTTTCGCAGAGAATATCCTTTCCCTCAGCAGCAGCTGCCAGTACAATATCCTTATGAGTTGAATTGGGGGTAGTGATATCCACAAGATCTATATCCTTGCGCTTAACCAGTTTTTCCCAGGATGTCTCGTAACTTTCCCAGCCAAATTTCCTGGCAGCCTCAGCTACTGCCTTTTCTGTTCTCCCACAAATTGCTTTAAGCACAGGTATAGCTTCTGTATTAAAAAACATTGGCATTTTTCTGTAGGCATTACTGTGA
>QNBN01000184.1 GCA_003645695.1 Spirochaetota bacterium
CCAATGTTAAAAAATCCATATTTTCTATAATACTCTGGTATTCCAGTTACAAGAATTACAAAATTTGCCCCTTCTGTATGCGCAAGAGAAATGACATACTTCATCAGGGTAGTGGCATATCCCTTACCTCGATATTCGGGGTGAGTCCCCACATTTGCTATACCGACTGAAAAAACAAATGAATCACCGTCTTTGAAAATTCTTGGTATTGACCACAAGACAGAAACAACTCTATTATCCTCTTCAATGTAAAAAACCCTGTCAGGGTTGAACAGTTGGTCATTATACAAAAAACCGATGTAATACTTAGGATCATCCTCAGGAAATATCAGAGTTAAAAAATCTGTTATTTTTGAAAAATCTCCATAACTGGCATGCTTTATTTTCATTGGCCCTCCTTTTTTATGGTAGCAGTCAACATAATTAAAAGGTAATGATACTATCTTTTAATCTTTATAATTCTCCCCTCCTTCTGGGATTTATATGCAGCTTCAATTACTATCATATTCTTCAATGCCTCCTCACCGCTGTTCATTGGTTTTTTATGATTCAGTATGGCATCGATAAAATCTTCAACCTCTGCCTGAAATAGATCTTTTAACTCTGCTTTAATCTCTTGAGGCTCAATAACTCCCCGTTCCTGCTTTGCATCATAGCCCCTTTGCTCTTTCAGGATATGTGCAACCATTCTCCCTTTTCCAGTCTGCGAGATAGTCCCCTCGGCAAGCAGGCTTCCTTTTGTACCATATAATTCCAGAACGCCTCTGGCAGCTTCATCTGGAATATTGAAAAATGCATCACAAATTCCATAAGCACCATTTTCAAATCTCAACATAACAATTCCCGAATCTTCGACCGGATAACCATGCGTAATATTATCGTTAAAAGAGGCTACCTCAACTACTTCACCAAACATATATCTCAATATATCAACGGAATGTATAGCCATATCCATGAGAGCACCGCCTCCACCTTTAGCGGGATCCTGTCTCCATGCACCGTCTAAAGGAGGGTACCAGGTTGTCAATTGGGCTCTTCCCATTATCGGTTGTCCCAATTCTCCATTCTTTATCATTTCATGTGCTTTTATGTGATAACCATGATATCTCATCATAAATCCTACCTGAAGGGTTACATTCTTTTTGCTACAGTATTCTACAATTCTCTTTGTATCTTCAACGTTAAGTCCAAGCGGTTTTTCGGAAAGTACATGCTTTCCTGCATGGGCACATTTTTTTATCTGGGGATAGTGAAGAAATACAGGAGTACCAATATAAACAGCCTCTACATCCTTATCATTGATAAGCTTATCTTCATCTGTGTAATATTTAGGTATACCATACTTTTCAGCTATCCTTTTTGCGGTTTCTTCACTTCTGCTCTGTACTGCAACAACCTCAACCTTATCGGATTTAAGCATTCCTGGTATCGTTCGCCTATCTGCAATACCACTTGACCCGATTATGCCGAATTTCATTTTTTCCACCTCCGACTAAATATGGAAAGATTTATTTAATTAAAATAGCTAAAGGATCAATCCTGGAAATTGATCCATTTTTTTGTAAGTGCTAACATTTCTCAACAACAATATCTCCTAAAATTTCCTTTAAAATATTCCCCTTTGGAAACGCATTTCCACGATGCTGGGCAAATCCTTCCGCAAATTTAAAACCAGCCTCTTTCCCATACAACTTTGCCGTACTTTTCATTGATTCGATGTACATATCCATTCCATGCTGTTTCATGAGCCAGTCTCTCTGGCTATTATGCTTAGAAAGCATTTCAGCTTTAAAATCAATTACAGATGTAATATTTACATAAATTGATTGAGGTACAAAATTACCATAGATATCAGTACCATCGATAGGTGCAAAATAGTAAAGGAAGGGAATGGATTCAGTTCGAGGAGCTGGATTATTAGAATATGTAATGTAGTTTGGTATCGGTGCTGAAAAACAACCATGCCTTACCAGCCTGCTTGTAACCTCATGATCTTCCATATAATCATGGTGTGGATGAGTAAAAACAATCAAAGGATCAACAAGCCTTATGTGTTCAGTAACCTTCATCTTTGTTTCATCGTCAAAAAATATTCTTAAATCTGATTCACCCATTCTATAAAGAGCAGCTCCAAGCAAACCCGCAGCAGCCTCAGCTTCAGCCTTTCTTATTAAGGTTGTTTCGTCCAATCCTGTTACCATTGATCCGCAGTCACCATTGGCAACAATACCGATATATATCTCAAATCCTCTTTCCTTTAAAAGCTTTAAAGTTCCTGAACACATAAACTCGATATCATCAGGATGAGCCCCGATTGCAAAAATTCTATTGTTTTTAATCTCCATCGATATTCCTCCGCAAATCTATTTAAAAAACATTTTACTTTTGGATTTTGATGATAAATAAATTGCAATTATTATAACATGCATATAATCGATAGCAAGCTTAAAAATATAAATAAAAATTAATGTAGTTAAAATTATAATACTTCAGGGAAACAAAATGTAAAGTTTCTACTTCATCTGCAGGAATTTTTAAATTCATTTTCAGAAATGATACTCGATGTTCTATTTACAAATTTACATTATAACCTTATATAACATTATATTTTTTGTTTCTTAATAACCTGTGAATAGGTCTTGACATATTGGTTTTTTGTTAATATTTTTTTAATAAATATAAAAATGTAATTCTTGATTTTACAGTATTAAAATAAATATCAATTTATTGGATGGGAGTTTTTATAGTAAATTAAACAATAGATTTATAGTTCTACTATTGGATTTTGCAAGATAATCTTTATTTTTATCATGATATACAAAAAGTTTTAAATAATCCTGGAAATTCTTAAAAACTGGTAAATTAGGCTATTAGATATAAAAAGTGTATTTTAGGATTAAAATCAAGTGAAGAGAGAAGAGCTATACCCATTACGATTTGTTGAGATATACAAGCCCTATATATGGGGTGGGCATAACTTAAGAAAACTTGGAAAGCCCATAAAAAAAGGTGAGATTGTAGCAGAGTCGTGGGAGATATCGGATCACAATGATGATATTAGTACAGTGGAAAACGGGCCACTTACAGGTAAAAGTCTGAGAGAACTTATAGAAATATATGGAGAGGATATATCTCCTAAAACCGAAAATGGTCGATTTCCTATCCTTATAAAATATATAGATGCTAATAAGAGGTTATCGGTTCAGGTGCATCCTGATGATGAGTATGCAAAAACTCATGAAAGTCCAAATGAACTTGGAAAAACTGAATGTTGGTATGTAATGGATGCACCTACTAATGCTGAACTAATTATGGGTATAAAAAAGGGTGTGGATAAAGACTCCTTTATAAAAATGATTAGAGAAAACAGAATTGAAGATGGGCTTAATAGAATTAAAGTTCAGAAGGGAGACTTTATCTACATTAAAACAGGCACAGTTCATGCTCTGCTTGAAGGCATTATGGTATGTGAAATTCAGGAAAACTCAGACACAACGTATCGCCTCTATGATTGGGGAAGAGTCGATAATGATGGTAAACCAAGACCTCTACATATAGATAAAGCACTGGATGTTATTTACTTTCCTCCTGAAAAAATATATAATGATTATATAAGGGATCTGTTCATAAATTATGATAAAAATTTAGATAATGCTGGTCAGAAACTTGTAAGATCAAAATACTTTAATATTGATTTTCTAAAGTTCAGCAAAACCTTTAATCAAGAAATGGAAGACTATCACTTCCATACTCTAAATATAATATGTGGTGAAGGCATACTCAAATATAAAAATGGTTTTGAAAGAATCAAAATGGGAGATACTATTTTGGTACCAAGGCCGATAAAAAACTATAAAATTGAAACAAAAGGAATTACCATTTTAAAAACTTTTCTTTAAAAATAATTTAATGGAGGTATAGAAATGGCTGAAAATCAAGAGTCAAAGAAAACAAAAGGAGAAGAAAATCAAAAGGCAAAGGAAACAAAAGGAACAGAAAATCAAAAGGCTTCTGAGGAAAAAAATATAAAAGAGATTATAGATGAAATTAAAAAGGATGTGAAAGAACTCATTGAAAAAGGGAAAAAGATTGATATAAAGCAGGTTGAAGAAAAAGTAGAAAAATCAATGAGCAAATTCTTCGAGAAAACAGAGTATACAACAGAAGAATTAAAGAATATTATGGGAAAAATTATTGACGCGAGTTACAAAACACTTGGAGATAGTATAGAGAACTCAGCTGAAATTGTATCTACAATATCTTCAGCAACACTAAAAGCAATAACAAAGACAAAAAAGTACAGCGAAAAAACCATAAATCAGATTATGGATTTCTCCTTAACCTTTGCTAAAGACATGGGGATAAAAATGGTAAAAGCTCCATTTATGGCATTTGAGGGTTTTATGAAGGGTATTCTTGGGAAAAAATAGTTCTTTTAAATTTCAGAATAGAGCTTTTTCGTTGACTCAATTTCCACAAGATTTAAAAAACTCATTGATTAATGAATTAGAATTCTTTTTCGGTAATGATAAACTAAGGATAAATCATGCAAAGAGAGTTTTGGATTTTGCTGAAAAATTATTAAAATATGAAGGAGGTAACCCAAGAATAGTCATTCCTACAGCGATCTTTCATGATGTCGGCATAAAAATATCTGAAGAAAAATACGCTTCTTCAGCCCCACCTCTTCAGGAAAAACAAGGCCCACCAGTTACTGAAAAAATCCTGAAAAAATATTATTTTACAGATGAGGAAATCTCAAACGTCTGTGAAATTATTTCGCATCATCATTCAAAGAGATTTTTAAAAACATTGGAAGGTAAAATCGTTTTTGATGCTGATTGGCTGGTTAATTATGGAGATCAAAGTAAATTAAAGGATAGGGAAAAAATTAAATCAATAATAAACAAATTATTCTTTACCAACTCTGCAAAAAAAATTGCAAAATCTTTATACCTATAGACTCAAAAATGTTTACTTTTTAAGTTCATAATATTAATATTATAATATTAGTAATATTATATATACAAAATATAATCAATTCTAAAAAATTAGGAGGTTAAGATATGGCAGAAGTACTTGGAGAAAAAGGTAAGAAAGAAGCTAAAAAAGAAGCAATGAAGGAAATTTTAAAAGAGCTCCACCGGGGATTACCATTGGAAGAGGCAAAGAAGAGGTTTTTGTCAGAAATTGGAAACATTAGTTCTGTTGAAATCGCAGAGATAGAACAATCATTGATAAACGAAGGAATTTCAATAGACATAATAAAAGAATTCTGTAATGTCCACTCTCTTTTACTTGAATCCACTCTGAAAGAAGCGGTTAAAAGTGGCACAAATCCCAATCATCCTGTCTTTTTATTCAATAAGGAAAACAGAGAGATTGAAAAATTGGTCAATTCTATCGAAGAATCCATAAATGTATCGAATATCCAGGATTTTAAAACCAGGCTTAAAGAAAAGCTTGAGAAACTGAAGGAGATTGATAAACATTATGAAAGAAAGGAACAGTTACTCTTCCCCTATCTTGAAAAATATAACTTTATGGGGCCATCTAAGGTTATGTGGGGAAAACACAATGACATACGTGCATTATGGAAAAAAGCCGTTAACGAGATTGATGCTGTAAATGAAAGCAATAGAAAAAAATTTATAAATGAAGTAATTTTACCATTAATAGATGAAGTTTTAGGTATGATAACAAAAGAAGAAAATATTTTATTTCCAACTGCACTGGAAAAGCTGAGTGATGAAGATTGGATAGAAATCCTAAAACAAAGCGACGAAATTGGTTACTGTTTCATCGATGTGCCCAAAAATATTCAGTTTATTATTGATGAGTATAATACAGTCCTATCTCCCGAAGTAGCCATAAAAGATAATAGTATTGTTCAATTTCCTACTGGTGAACTTACAGCCCGCGAATTAAACTATATTATCAATACTTTACCGGTAGATATAACGTTTATCGATTCCGAGGATAGAGTAAAGTATTTTTCAGATAATAAAACTAGAATATTCACCCGTACAAAATCTGTTATTGGAAGAAAAGTCCAAAATTGCCATCCACCAAAGAGTGTAGATGCAGTGGAGAAGATTCTAAAATCCTTTAGAGACGGTACAAAAAATTCTTATGATTTCTGGTTAAATATCGGAGGAAGGTTCATATACATAAGATATTTTGCTGTAAGAGATAAGAATCGCAATTATCTTGGAACACTTGAAGTTACACAGGACATAACCGATGTTAGAAAACTCGAGGGTGAAAAAAGGCTTCTCGATATGGATGA
>QNBN01000185.1 GCA_003645695.1 Spirochaetota bacterium
AATGTTCAGACATGAACACCAAACATTTGGAGAAAGGAACTAGTATAGAGCAATGGTTTGGATTAGTTAAAGGAAGGGCAAGAGGTTTTTATAACAATATCAATGCAAAAAGCATTGATAATGAAATGAAAAGAATGGAAGAGCGGTTAAAAGTTTTGCTATGTTGTGTAATTGTTTTATTGGCTTAACTTAACAGGCTCCTTTGTATAATATCGGAATTTTATCTCAAAGCTTTCAGAACAAAAAATATTTTTATTGCTAATTTTTATGATTTATTGATAGAATGGAATTCATGAATCTAACTGCCAGTGATTGTGAAACACTTGAGGAAGTAGCAAATGAATTGATAATACAAAACGATGAAACAATAGATAGGATAGTTTCTTATTTTTTTACAAATAGAAAACACTATATACTTTTTGAAATAACAGATGAATTTATAGTTTCGCTAAGAAAATGTTCAGATGGTAATGCACACTTAAATATAGGATTCCCATTCCCTATACATAGTAAATCTTTACCAGAATACAAAAACCTAAATAAAAAAGGCATTAAATTGGATTTTTTTCTTAGAGGTGAAAAAATAAGAGAAAAACAAAGAAATATGTTATTCAATATGTTTGATGAACCTTTACTAGAAGAAGTTACTGCAATGGACACATTGAGGAAATTTGTCGACCATCTTTCTTCCACCTATACATCATTTATTTATTTCGACCCTTATAACTTTATAGGTGATTCTATAATAGGACTTTATTTTGCAGACGTGTTTGAAGAAAAATATGGAAGGACGGATACCAAAGTTTTTTCACGTGCACATAAGCACATAAAAGTATTCTGTGAATCCTATCCAAGAACTTCCGAGAGTATCGAAGCCAATTGTAGTAGTGGTGATATGATAATTATTCCAGATCTGATAGATGATCATTGGTCATCAACATTAAGCGTGATAAATCAACTTAAAGCAAATCATACTTCTTTTTTAATAATTGGTAGGAATATTTTGTTGTCTACAAATCCAAAAGGCACAACGATAATTCATTATTCTCAGCCTGATATACTTCTCAGAAATAAGAATATAGAAAGTTATATGAATGATTGTCTTTTGCCGTTTATCTCAGATCCAAGTGTAAATTATATGTGCACACAAACAAAAAGAGATGGAGAAATATGTATGATAAATCCATTCGGTTCCTTAAAATCAAAAGAGATACCTTTCGATATTGTTGTCGATGTGTGTAAAAAATTACATGAAAATAACCCCAAATTAGTATTTTATGTTGTCGGTGGATTTAGAGATAATAGTGATCATTTAGCATGGATTGAAAATTTTTTAAATACAACTAGCAGTGATAAAAAGCTAAGTCAAAGAATTAAAATAAGATATTACAATGATCTATCAGAATTAGTAAATGAGGTGTATGAAGATGGTGTTTTAGTGGCACTAACTGCGGATACATCTATTGCGCATGCACTAAATAGATGTGGTGTTCCTAATTTCACATTTTATAATGAAATAAATTGGGACTCTGAAAGTATACAATCGTTAACTTCTGATTCTCCTTTAGGTTTTTGTAGGTTTAACTATCCTCAATATCCATTTATATTCAAAATCGAAGCACCCGAAAAAAGAAGAGCAGCTCAAATATTATCTGATGGATTATTATATCTTTCAGATCAGCGTGAGATGCCAAGAAATAAAACACGACAATTGAAATCATATGCGAGAAGGGTATCAAAATTTTTAGAGGAGGCGTTATTTGAAAAGGATGGACGCAGATTACATATTGAATTATGTAGAGATTATGAAAAATTGAGAGCGGAATATAAAAACACCGAATTTTCGTGGATATTTGACGCATATGATCCCATGTTTATGACTGAGGATTTACTGAGTAAACCTCACAGAAAAATTTTATATTTACTTTCAAGCTCATGGAAAATTTCACCATTATATAAGATTATGGAGTCTGTAATGTGATGGATATGGTTGTAAAATCAGTAAATGCTTTAGTGACAAACAAATGCAACAGTAGGTGCATAATGTGTAATATATGGGCATATGGATTAACTAGTGAAGAATTAACAAAGGATGAATGGCGTTATTTGTTATCAAGACCAGAATTTAGAGAGGTTGAAGATTTTTCTGTTTCAGGTGGAGAGCCATTATTAAGGGATGATATTTTTGATATAGGAGATGTAATAGTTGATGCTTTACCCCGTCTCAGAATGTTATTTCTTGATACTAATGGAACTTTTCCTTATAAAGCTAGGGATTTTTTAGTAAGATATGTTGACAGAGTGGAGGAAGCGTATTTATGTGTACCTTTGGAGGGTGACAGAGAAACGAATAGAAGAATAAGAGGTATTGATAGCTATGATTCTGTATTAAAAACCCTGCAGGTTTGTGGTAGGGAGAAAGGTATACGTAAAATAATCTCACTTACATTACAACGTCTTAACTGTAATAGAGAAACTTTAGATCATATTAGAAACGTTGCTGAAAGAACTGGTAGCGGTTATACATTCAGAATAGTTACCCAAAATGATACATTTTACCGAAACACACACAGACATAATTTACTACCCACAGAAGAAATGATAAAAGAAGTCGTTGATTATATTAATGAATTCTGTCTAGATGACCCGTTTTTAAGAATACAAAGAGACTATCTTTTAACAGGAAAGGTTCCCTTACTTGTTGATGAAAATGGTAGAATAAAATGCGGTGCAGGTGATATATCTGTTTTTATAAAACCAGATGGTAGTATATACCCATGTATAAATAGTTCAAGGAAAATTGGTGATAAACACGGATTATATAACATTGAATATTCATTGGGTGATATGGAGATGTGCCCATGTTGTACAGAGTGTCAAATATATCCCATGTTGAATTTTTCTCAGTGGAAAAGTAGATAAATGACAATAAATATAGATTATGCAAATACAGGCTGGGAAAATATAGATTTACAGGAAAGGTTGAGATAGTTAGTCAATTATATGTTTCATGAAGAAAAGTTAAAACCATGAGGAGAAATATTGTAGTTAAAATATCACCTTTTTGGTACAACACGTCACTTTGCAGAAAGGCATGGTGCTATAATAGAGTTTCAAGGGAAACAGAAATAAAAGTACCTGAGGTAATTTTATACATTGATCATAAAAATGACATACTTCTAGGTCATGAAATATTGATTTTACAATATATACCAGGCAGAGTTTTAAATATTTCAGACATGAGATCGACAGAGTTTCATAAAAAATAGGATTAATATATAAACAGATTCATAGATTACCAATGAAAAATCATGGATGGTTGATGCCAATTAATGATATTGAAAGTAACGACCAGCCTTTTAAGTTTGTTGGTATGTGCGAGAACTGGTTGGAATTTCTTTGTGAAATAGATAACATTGAGTTATGTATGAGAAATGGCGTAATAACAACAGATGAGTATGAGTGGCTAAAAAAAGCTTTGAGAGTATGCAGCTATTCTTGAAGAACCAATACTTTTATACGGAGATTTTAGATTAGAAAATTTTATATTAAGTGGAAATGATATATTTGCAACAGATTTTCAAAACTGTTTTTCAGGTGATAGATTTTATGATCTTGGTATAGGAATTAGATTTTATCCATGGTTATATTATAGCATTTCTTATTATGACGATGACATAAACGAAAGGGATATTAAAAAATTTTTTATACGCCATGCGCCAGTGTATTACCGATATGGGATATTATGTTTCTCTTAAAAATAGAGAGGGTGTAAAAACATTAAGAACGATTTAATCAATTAAGAAAACTACACGATAACTTATTACAATACACAGTTTACATACTATCCTCTTTTTGAATGAATATATTTTGTTTGTTGTTAGTAAAGTTCTGAGTTTATGTATATAAATCAAAAAAGCTAATTCATCTTATGGAATCAGTAAAACAATACTATGATAATTATGGCATTAAAGAGTGGAAAAGATTGATAAAAAATCCTTACACGCAACTGGAATTTGATACAACCCTTTATTTTCTTCGTAAATATTTACCCAAAAGAGGGCTTATTTTAGATGCTGGCTGTGGGCCTGGGAGATATGCTGTAACATTAGCTAAAATGAACTATAACCTTGTACTTTTTGATTTATCACCAAAACAACTCAAAATTGCAAGAAAGAAAATCAAGGAAAACAAGATTGAAAAAAAAGTAAAAGCTATTATTGAAGGCTCCATTGTAGATTTATCAAACTTCAAAGATAATACATTTGATGCAGTATTGTGTACGGGTGGCCCACTAAGTCATGTTATAAAATATAGTAAAAGAGAAAAAGCAGTATCAGAGCTTATAAGAGTGGCAAAAAAGAACGCTCCGATTTTTATTTCTGTAATAGGACGTCTTGGTGTTTTAAAACACGAACTAACTAGAAACCAGCAAGAAATTGAAAATTATCCACATGTGGTTGAAAAAATATTGAAAATGGGTAGCTATGATGGGAAAATTGATTTTACGCAAGCGCATTTTTTCACAATAAAAGAATTAAAGAAATTACTCAATAATAAAGTGAAAATTCTTGAAATCATAGGCTTAGAGGGATTGGCAGCGCTTCATGAAAAAGCGATTATAAAACTTTATAAAAATCACCCTAAAGCTTGGAAGACGTGGTGGAAAATTCATTTAGAAACCTGTACAATTCCAAGCGTTGCAGAAACAAGTGAACATATTATGGTGATTTGTAAAAAACGTTAGTTTATAAAATTTCTTTCTTTTCTTTAGGATAAAATTTCCTTCCTCCTTAGCTTTTCCTTCATTTTTATTCAACAGTTTGTTAGAGGCTTTTTCTAAACCTGTGATTAGCCATTATATAAATGAGCTTGTTGATTCTAAAACCAGAGCTACTGTGTTATCTATCCAAAATCTGGCTGGAAGGATATTTTATGCTGTAATAACACCCTTTATTGGACTTGCCGCAGATATTTACAGCATTATAGATGCATTAACAATTGCTGGGCTTACATCTTTAATTATTGGCAGTATGCTATTGTTGATTTTTCTAAAAGAAAGACAAACATCAATTAAAACATTGTAATACTATTAAGCTTTGAATAACTATTAACTATATCTACTAGCTCAGCTTTATTTTTCTTATTTTTATATGCTATGCTTTTTGCAAAATCTTCAAGAAAATAAAAGCAAAAGAGAAGGTAATAGGGAAAGAATTTTTTATAAACTATACCATGACCTCTTTTCAGAATATCCAAAAACTTATCTATAGCAGATGAGCTTAACTTAATATTCTTCAAAATAGAACGCTTCTCAATTCTGAACTTCCCTGTTGGCAAATCCACAATCAAACTTCTTTTAAGATACAATCTGAAAATCCCATACAAATAATTGAATGAATAAAAGGCAAGTAAGCTTTTCATTAAGAAATCTGATGGCACCATTTTATAACCTGAGTTAGCTATCTTATCTATATCCGATTTTTTAACCTCTCTGCTATCTATCTTTTCTACACCCTTTAATATGCTGTACCACAAGGCAATATAATTATTGCTATTTAATTTGCCTATGGCGTGGAGCAATACGCTTACTGAGAGTTTCTTGTTTCCTATTCTAAACATTTTTGTTTTATCAATATCTGCTTGCTTAACTCTTAACCATATCAACACGCTTAAAGCTACCACATACCATCTGATTACCTTCATTTAGAAATGGGAAATTTCTGCATATTTTTGGTTTGTATTTATGGCCATGGTGCTTATGAATCAAACACTCATTGTTTTTATCTAGAAAAACACATTTATAGCCCTTTTTCTTAATGAAAAATTTCCCATTCTTCTCTTCTACAAAACTTTATCGCTTATAGCCCAACTGTACAATCCTTTCTATATCTTTCTCATCTGTCTCTATATCCCAGAATTTGCAGCATCTTCCATATTTATCGCGTTCCCATTCCATAATTACATTCCATAATTAAATTTTGTTATTTTAACCTATAGAGAGACTGTTAAGTTAAGCCAATAAAACAATTATACGGCACTGCAAAACTTTTAACCCATTCTTCCATTCTTTTCATTTCATTATCAATGCTTTTTGCATTGATATTTGTTATAAAAACCTCTTGTCCTTCCCTTTAACAATCCAAACCATTGTTCTATGCAATTCCTTTCTCCAAATGTTTGGTGTTCATGTCTGAACATTCTGCATGTCCATGAGTTATACCATGGACCTTTATCTGTTATCAATCTTGCTCTATTCAAGCACTTCTTCCTTACTTGGCTAAGG
>QNBN01000186.1 GCA_003645695.1 Spirochaetota bacterium
TCCAACAACCACTTCCAGAGGGGCACAAACTTAATTTTCTTTCCATTAATTTTTTCTTCATCCTCATAATCCCAGGATATGCAGAGCAAATCTTTACACTTTAATAACTCAGAAGCCTTCAATAAAGATTTAATCTCTCTTTCATTTATCTCATCTCTATCTGAAGCATAACTTACCTGAATCAACTGCTTTACCTTCAAACCCTCTTTTATCACAAAATCCACTTCTCTTTGCTGATAGTCCTTCCAGTAAAAGATTTCCATCAACGGCTTTTCATTTGTTTTTCTCAGCAGCTCTAAAAAAACCACATTTTCCATTCTTTTTCCAATCTCCCCGGAAAACCCTAGAGGTAAAGAAGTGCCTATATCGGCGATATACACTTTTTTGGGCCACGATTTTCTTGCATATACACTCAAAGAAAATCTATCCAGGAAGAATACAGAAATAGTGTCTTTTATATTTTCAAGATAAGAATAGATTGTCTTTTTTGAAAATGGAATCCTTTTTTCCAAATATCTTTGAATATTTTTAATACTTATTTCCTTTGAAAAATTCTGGAACATAAATTCAAACAATAACCTTCCGAATTCTATACTCTTTATCTTGTGTCTTTCCACAAAGTCCTTTAGGAAGATTTCATCAAAATAGGTTTTTAGAAGTTTTTCTTTCTGAAATCTACTTTCACTCAAAACAATCTCTGGAAAGCCACCAAAATCCAAATACTCTCTTAACAATCTTAAAATCCTGCCTCTCTCTTCAAAAGTAAGGAATTTCTCTGGTTCAAAATTTTTTGCCTTCAAAAATTCCCTAAAACTGAAAGGTAACAAAAGATAAGAAATTGAGCGTCCCCTTAGCTGGGTTGCAATTTCTCTGCTTAATAATTTTGAAGAAGAACCGCTCACAACAATTTCATAACCATAATCCAAAAGTGTTCTCAGCAAGCTCTGCCAATCCTCAACCCCCTGAATTTCATCCAAAAGTAAAACCTTGGGAGTATAGCCTTTTATTTCATTATGCAGTTTTATTATTTCAAAGAACTCACTTGGTGAGATTTTTTTAAGGAAGAATAATTCAAAATTTAAATACAGAGCTTTTTGATATTTAGAGTTGAGAAGATAAAGTAAATAAAAAGTCTTCCCAGATCTCCTCGGACCTATGATGCTTGTGATTTTTCCTTTAATATGTGAGATTTTCAATTCTCTTTCAATTCCCGAGAATCTCTTTTCCCTTTTTATATAGTCTATTACCGCTTTCCTCTCTATCATAATTAAAAATAGGATGTTAAAGTATAAAAAGTTTCCTGAGGGAACTATTTTTCATAAAAATAGTTTCTATAAGATTGTAATTAGCAAATTATTTAAAATCAGCAATTGCTGAAGATGTGTTATATGGCGTAGGTGTTAAAGTTCTGTTTGAACATACTGGGCATTTTTCGGCTTGAACAATCGAAACAAGAATTATAAAACAAGTTACACAAAGAAAAACAATCCTACTAACATTCATCCCACAACCCCCTTAGTATTTTCAAAACACTCATAACATTCTTTTATAATTTTTTCGATTTTTTGTAAGGAATCTAAACAGAGGTAACTCGCTTTTAATGTTTGATTAATATTATTTTTTACGTCTTGAATAGTCTTATTTTTAAGTTTATACTCTTCGATATAGATTACTAAGGATAAATCCAACTTCATTGAACTCGTTTGCACATCTGTAGAAACATCATAGAATTCTGATCTTGCTTCTTGATATTTCTCTGGACTACATATAACTGGTAGATTCTCTAGATCTGAGAATATTTTTGTTAAAATATCAGAAACCTCTACACTTTTCTCAGAGTAAGTGGTTATTTTTGCTTTTGTCTCTTCTGTTCTACTACCTAATTTAACGAGTGGGTACAATTCATTTAGTATTTTGATAAAATCATTTAAACTTTTTTCACCTATTGAAATTGAGGAAAGGAGTTCATCATAGCTTACTGATGCTTTTAGGTGTAAGACTCCAATTATTATGGTTTCTTCCTCCCACCCCTCAACCAACAACATCGCCTTGCTCTCATCCCAAGGATTTGGTAAAATTTCCAAAACTCCTTTACCTTCACCAGGAAATTCTTTTGTTATCTTTGTTGCATTCGTCCTCGTATAAACCTCTTCAAGCAACGGGTTTGTCTTTGGCGTGCCGACAACGATTAAATTGTAATTTCTTTTATCTTCATTGCTAATTTCAGAATGCTTCTTTATCAAAGGTTTATTCCCTGTCTGCTTTTGCAAATAATCAGCGATTTCATTAGCAGCTTGTGTTTCAATCTCAGAAGCATTATCTCCAACTATAATCAAAGTTCCATCTTTGAAGGCTTCTGGAAAATCAGAGAGTTTAAGTTCTTTTTTTGGCTTTGCTGGTGGTGTTGGTGGTGATGGAGATTGTGTAGGTACTTGCTTCCATAAAAGAAAACAACCAGCAATGAGACAGACTAAAATTACAATCCCTGCAACGATTAAGATTTTTCTGTTCATCATTAATTTATCATTATCCTTTCTTTAATTTATAATGCTTCCGACCATTGAGGCTTAGATTCATCTTTTTCTCCCGATTCTGGTTATATAGCGAACTACCCCCAATAATAAGGGAAATAACTAAGACGGGGGGAAGAATATAAAATGCAAAAAATTCTAAAATGTCAGATTTTCGCTTAATTTCACAAAAAACCATACTCTTTCTAATACCTTGATCACAAGTTACAATTATTCTTCCCTCACTATACATTAACTTACCAGATAATATATCCAGTTCCTTTTCCGGTGGAGGATTGAAACCAAGAACATGGCTTTGATCGGGAAGAAAACCACAAGAAGAAATTTCGGGTATGGATACATTTACACTCTTGCCAATCTCTAATTTCGGGATTAATTTGATAATTTCTTCATGCATTGCTCCCCCTTCTTTTGTGAATCCTGTCAATTTTATAATCTTCATGTTTGTTAATACCATATCACCCGTATTTGTAATCGTTAAAGTTGATGAATATTTCTTTGCTTTTATACTGAAATTAGCATTATCTGTTTGTTCGTTTTCTGTATTTTTCATTTCATATCTCAGAATATGGTTATTGTTCTTGAAATCATAAAAGTTTATGATAATTTCCCCATCAACACCATATAGTTGTTGATACTTCTCTTTGATAGATTTGAGATCAAAGTATAATGTTTTTGTGAGAAAAGCCTCGCAATGATCATCTTTACTATCGTGAGATAAAAATAACTCTATTTTTGGCGGATAAGATTCAAGGAAAGCACCATTCCATATTAAATTGAACTCATGCTCTCTGCAACCACCACTATATGAAATTATCAATTTTAAGGTATCATTTTCAATCTCAATGTGGTTTATGGAATATGGATTTCTTTTGAAATCTCCTTTAGTGATAATTATTTCTTTAATCTTTGTATTGTAAATACAATATTCTCTTTCTTTTTCTCCATTTTTCCCACACCAAACCTTGTCTGGACCAAGAGGATAGCCATCCACATCCTTGTTTAGTTCTTCTAAATGAGTATTTAAAAGCACCTTTAAAACATACTCTTTTTTATTTTCAGAAACCCAATATTCGGGCTCATAAAATATTTGCCTTGGAGCTAACAAGTTTTCTTTTATCAATATTTCCTTTGTTTCTTTCCAAGAATCTTTTCCGTTTATTCCAGGATAGTGACCATGCATTTGATAGTACATCTCCAGAACTACCTGTATCGTGTGCATCTCAGCAATTTTTTGACCATCTTTTGCAACTTCTCTATATCCTGTCTCTATGCAAATCAAATCAAAACAATAACAACAAAAATAACTTGAACAACTACCAGAAATAAGACATAAAATTATCATTCCGCAAATTCCAATTAAAATTCCGACCGAAATTTTTTTGTCCATCATAATCAGATTATCATATCAAATACTTATTTTATTATCTTCTTTTTTGTACTTATTACCTTCTTAATTTTTATACTTAACTTCGCCGCTTAATGCCGAATGATTTGGAATTTATGGAACAATCCATATCCATACCATAATCTATGACACTTAAGTGCTGGGAAGTGGGGCAAGTGGCGAGGTTGGGTATAAATGCCGATGGAAGTTACATGCGTGATGACAACAGATAGGGGGAGGATTCTTCGTTAATTTCGTCTCTATGCATAGATTGCAGATACCTATTACTTAAATGGTTGAAGTTACGGATTAAATTTTTTTGTCCCAAAGCCTCTTGGAGCGATGGATTTATTAATCACCAAACGTATTATTTTAAAATTCCATAGGAATTTGCAGCCCCTCTAGGATTGAGAAAATGCATGTAATTGGCGTAGATAGGGATATATTTGAAATAAATAGGGAAATCGCCAGGAAGAATAGAAAATTATTTGAGAGGCATAATGTTTTGGCTATAAATATAATGGGTGCAATTGGTTCTGGAAAGACTTCATTAATAGAGATTATGCACAAAAAACTTGGTGAATTTAAAATAGCTGCAATTGCTGGCGATGTTGTCAGTGATATAGACTCAAAAAGGTTAAAGAGATTGACAATTCCAGTTCAAGGAGTGAATACGGGAAAGGAATGTCATTTAGATGCTCACCTTGTTAGTCATGCATTAGAGAGGATTCCTCTAAGAGAAACGGATATATTATTTATAGAGAATGTGGGAAATTTGATATGCCCGGCGGATTTTGATTTGGGAGCCCAGAAAAACATAACTATTGTCAGCGTTTCAGAAGGAGACGATACCATAGAAAAGCATCCAATGATATTCCTAAATTCCGATGCCCTAATAATTAACAAGATCGATATTGCCAATGCTGTAAATGCATCTGTAGAAAAGATGGAGGATGATGCGAAAAAGATAAATTCCAATTTAAGAATCTTCAAGACGAGTATGAAGACGGGGGATGGAATTCCAGAATTAGTTGAATGGATTAAAGAGATAAAGAATGAATAAAGAATAGAGAAAAATTAATTTTATTAACTAATACCGAAATGTATCCTTCATACATACTGAAAGAGAGGTAGAGAATATGTTAAGATTCTTAGAGAAGGCTATTCCAGTTATCGAAAGATGTCTTTAGTTGATCTTTAAATTGACTTGGAAAATTGGGAGATTATTTTGCTCCATTTGAGATACATTTCGCTACCGGGGGAATATTTGAAAAATGGTATGGGGGATTTATCAAAAATGATTATATAGAGATGTAGACAAAGAATGAAAATAAACGATAAGAGAATCTCCCAAGTTCACGGTGGTGGCGGTGAAGCCATGAATGAACTTTTGTCGGAAATCGTAAAGAGTATAAAAAATAGAAATGTTAAGGGCGGTATTGGTTTAAATGAATTGGACGATTCTGCAACCATTCCTCTTGGAAAAGAAAGTATTGTCTTTACTACGGATTCCTACACTGTAAAGCCATTGTTCTTTCCTGGTGGCGATATAGGAAAACTCTCGATATGTGGAACAATAAACGATTTGGCAGTAATGGGTGCAAAGCCAATAGCAATATCTACAGCATTTATAATTGGCGATGGATTTTTAATTTCTGATTTAAGGAAGATTATGGAGTCGATAAATAAAATCTCGGAAGAGACCAACACAGCTATAGTAACGGGAGATACAAAGGTCATTGAGGAGGGAATAGAATTAATAGTAAATACCTCAGGTATTGGATTTGCGAGGAAGATAATCACAGACTCTGGTCTAAAGGAAGGTGATAAAATCATTATTAATGGAACTGTCGGAGATCACGGAATTGCAATTCTTGCAAAGAGAGAGGGTATTGAATTTGAAACCAAACTAAAATCAGATTGTGCACCTCTGCACAGCTTGATAGAGAAAATTCTGAAATATGAAATTCATGCTATGAAAGATCCCACCAGAGGTGGTATAGCAAATGCATTAAATGAATTTGCGGAGAAATCCAATTTGGGAATAATTATAGATGAGGAAAGAATACCATTCAGAGAAGAAGTCAAATCGGCATCTGAAATGCTTGGAATAGATCCCCTTACAGTGGCAAATGAAGGTAAGGTCTTGATTTCTGTTAGTGAGGATGATGCAGAACATGTCCTGAAAGAGATGAGAAAATCTAAATATGGAAAGAATTCTGAAATAATAGGGGAAGTGACTAAGGAAAATAGAGGCAAGGTTATATTAAAAACGATAATTGGCGGAAAAAGGATATTGGAAAAGCCAAGAGGAGACCCAGTTCCGAGGGTCTGTTAGAAGGTTGGCAA
>QNBN01000187.1 GCA_003645695.1 Spirochaetota bacterium
GCTAAGGACTTACTCTGATTCATTATCCCAGGTTTTAAATATCAGATACAACAACAAAGCATTGAATTTTTTATATAATTTTATCAGAAGTAGGACACTCAATGCTAATCTTGAAGATAGAAAGCCTGTCATACCAGAATGTCCTTTTGCTCATTGGGAAAATAAACTCTCTCATGATGAAAAGCGGCTAACACTGCTTTGGAGTAAACTTGGGAAACGTAATATCGGGTGGTTTTTAGAAAGGGTAAACAATATCGGAGACAAACAGAAAAGGTGGATTAAGACAAAAGAGAATCTCATAGAGTTTATTAATGGATTGATTATACGTGAATTTTTAATGAAAGAAGCTATTAGATTGAAAATTGATAAGACGGAAATTTATCGTAATACGGTGAAAGAGCGGGTTGAAAACTATCTATTAAAAAGGATGAGGGATCATTTACTTACCTCTAATCCGATACCCGAAGATACGTTAAAGGCTTTTTATAAAAGAAATAAGGAACTTTTTATAAAACCTCCTGCTATATCTCTTTCTAAAATAACTTTAGTAGATAGAGTTTTTGCAAATATAGTTAAAAATATGCTTGAAGCTGGGGCAGATTTTGAAGAATTAGCAAGAAAGTATTCAGAGGATAGGGTTAGTGGTGTCACCGGAGGATATATTGGTATTTTTAAATATAATGATCTCGGAAAGTTTGCTGATACGTTATTTTCTTTAGATAAAGGAGAATGGGCTGGACCTTTTTCAATACAGGGTAAATATTACTTTTTCAGGTGTAACGATAAAATTCCTGTAAATACAACAGATTTTAAAGATGTTAGAAACGTAGTTTATAAAACCATGATGCCCTTCTGGAAGGAAAGGGTAATGAGAAACCACTTAACATTGCTAAAATCCGACATAGAGTTGGTAATCAATTGGGAGATATTAAAAAAGATAAATATTAACTAAGTGGTGGGAAATGCGTTCTAACAATAAGGCTTTCAGTTTTATCAAAATTTTTATAGTAATACTTTTAATATCTATTGGAGGTTTAAACGCACAAACCTGGGGCAAAATTTCCGGTTTTGTCAGAGACGCTGAGACAGGTAAGCCGCTGCCAGGTGCAAATGTAATAGTCGATGGCACAGATCTGGGTGCCGCAACAGATAACGAGGGTAGATACATCATTTTAAGAGTACCTCCAGGAATATATAATGTTTCAGTCTCTTTCATCGGATACAAAAGAGCTGTCATGCAAAATGTGAGAGTATATACGGATTTGACGACTGAAGTTAACTTTAATCTAGAACCGGGCATTGTTGAGGGTGAAAAGGTTTACGTGGTTAGTACACAACCCACGGTAAGAAAAGATCTGACCTCATCTGAAGTTCGAGTTCAATCTTATGATATATCCAGGATACCTGCAAATGATATCGGAAGAATACTTGACTTGCAGCCGGGTATTGTTAGAGATGCCAGTGGAAACATACATATACGTGGTGGACGATCGTCAGAGATAGCTTATTTTGTTAATGGTGTAAATGTTACCGATGACTATAATAGAGGGCAAACTGTCGTAGTGGAAAATGAATCTGTGAAAGAATTACAGGTAATAAGTGGAGCATTTAATGCCGAATACGGAAATGCCATGAGTGGAGTGGTAAATATTGTTACAAAGGGTGGTAGTAATGAATATGAGGGAAAGGTTGAAATTTATGCCGGAGATTATATAAGCAGTAGAGATAAGATATTTTATAATATAGGTAAAATTAATCCCTTCTCTATAAACAATGTGCAGCTTAGCCTGAGTGGACCTATTATTAAGAATAAAATGACGTTTTATTTCAATCTAAGGAATTTCCATAATGAGGGGTGGCTTTATGGTGTATACGCCTATTTACCTCAGGGAAGGGTAGTAATAGATGATTCCCTTGGTATCCATGCAAAGGGTGATAGCAGCCCTGTTGCCATGAATCCACAAGATAGAATTAGTGGCCACGGGGCAGTAGAATGGAAAATCGGGAAATCAATTGTTTATAAGATTGATCTTATTGGGAATAAATATAAGAGCAGATGGTATAATCATCAATACAGATTAAATCCAAAAGGCTTGAGAGGAGCAAAAGGATTTGGATTTACAACAATTTCCAAACTTACTTACCTTTTTTCTTCAAAGTCTTTTATGGACTTAATTTTTTCATATAAAGTCGATGAAAACAAATCCATGTTGTATGATGATCCTTATGATTCTCTATACGTTCATCCCGATTCGTTAACGGCAGGAGCTTATGAGTTTTTTAAAGCTGGGACAGATTTATTTAGATCAACCAGAAAAACAGAATCGTACATTATTAAAGCAAATATTACAAGCCAGATAACAACCAGACATCAATTGAAATTTGGGTTTGAATTTCAGAAAGATTTTATAAATCTTGATGAGTATACACTTATCCCGGCAACTGATGAAAATGGGGTTCAAATTGAACCATTTATTCCTCAGATACCGGAAAAGTCAAATCCGAATAGAATAATTCTGGATAGGAGCCCAGATAGGATAGCGGCTTATATCCAGGACAAAATGGAATATGACTTTATGGTTATTAATTTTGGATTGAGATATGAGTACTTCAATTCCAATGGAAGAATCCCCGCAGATCCGAAAGATCCAAATATATACAATCCGCTCAGGTTGGAACATATATACAAAGATCTGAATGGTGATGGTATTATAGATCTTTCAGAACAGGTTGAAGATAATAAATACACAATCGAAGAACGAGAAAGATTCTGGTACAGGAAAGTTAGACCAAAGAGGCTCTTAAGTCCGCGTTTTGGTATTGCTTATCCTATTACGGATAAAGGGGTCATTCACTTTTCATATGGTATTTTTGAACAGATTCCCGACTTCTTCCAGCTCTATTATAACGATGAGATGAAACTAACTGAGGGGCAAGGTATAGCGGGTCCTTTTGGAAACCCTGATCTTAAGCCTCAGAAAACGACGATGTACGAAATAGGAGTCAGACAAGAAATTTATAGAAATCTTGTACTGGATATTACCGGTTATTATAGAGACATTCGTGATTGGGTCTCAACCAGTCCTCCCATGCCAACTTATTCAGCTGGTGTATCCTACTCTAAACGAATCAATAAGGATTTTGCCTTTGTAAAAGGGTTCTCCATAAATTTGAACCATAAAGTTATAGATAATTTCGGTTTTAACGTTAACTATACTTTTCAAATAGCGAAAGGAACAAATTCCAGTCCAGAAGATGAATATCTAGCAATTACACAGGGAGCTGAGCCAAGGAAACAGCTTGCCTATCTGGATTGGGATCAAAGGCATTCGTTGAATTGGAATATTTTTTATGGAGCTAGAGATTATGGCATAAGTTTATCTTCTAACTTTTTCTCTGGACAGCCGTATACGCCAGAAATAGTTTCTGGCACGCTCACGGGACAGAATGTTATACCAGGTCTTTCAACAAATATCAGACGGAAACCATTCAGGATAATTTTTGATCTATATGCATACAGAATGGTTGACTTAGAAATCTTTAGTATTGAAGTATTTTTACAGGTATTCAACCTATTTGATGCTAAGAATCCTCTTCAGGTATGGGCCGATTCTGGAAAACCAGATTACACGGTTTATCAAAATCAAGCTATTGAGGCTGATCCTACCTGGTTTATAAGACCTGACTTTTATTCAGAACCAAGGAGGGTTCAATTTGGAGTTAAATTCTATTACTAAAGTAATAAAGTTTGCGATGGGGAAATAGATGAAAAAGATAATAATATTCTTGCTTTTGCCAGTGATAGTTTTTTCCCAGATTAGACAGCATATTCCATCGGATCAAAGAGGAGACCCTAACCTGAGAGCATATTCGAACATAGATGGAAATAATATTAGAGCCTCAGTATTTAATTCAGGTTATAGTGGTGCGCCACGTGAAGTACCGGAGTCAGTAAATTACGAATGGCCGAAAAATACAGGGAGAATCTATATCTCAATTGTTGGAATATGGGTTGGAGGTGAAGTCGTTGATGTAAACAACGATACTATAAATATTGTTGACGTTTTTGCCTGGAGGACGAGCCCTGATGGTAGGACTTGGACATTTGAACCTGTACCAGGTTTTTTAAACCCGAATTTGGATCCGCTAAGAGTAGCAAAAAGTGATGACCCTGAGACCTGGCCACCTGCTTCCATTGGAGGATGGAGGGATAAATGGGATGATAAAGTTGATCCAGGCTGGATTGGATCATGGAATGGCTACTTTGGGAAAAATGTTTTTAATGCTGATCAAGAATTGTTTTACCGTTGCTCTGATGACCGTTATGATAGATATCAATATTATCCCGATACAACTGACCTGACAAGGAAGGGTCTTGGCATACTGGTCGATGTACGTGCTTTAGCATGGACTCAGGTATTAATAAATGATGTCGTATTTTTTATCCATGATATAAAGAATGATGGTACCAAGAGAATTCCTAAAACTTCTTTTTTAATATTTCTGGCTGATTATGTTGGTGGAGATGGGACTGACGACCAACCATTCGTAGACATCCAGTCAGATATAGCATTTTTGACCGATGCTGATCGGGTAGGAACGGATGCATTTGGTGGTAATCCTGTCGGTGTAGCAGGAATAAGATTTCTTGAAACACCTGGTAATGAGGTTGATGGAATAGATAATGATGGTGACTCGGATCAATATCCGGAACTACTATCGATGATTAATGGGGACCCAGAAGTTATTTTACCTCATTTCACTGATGACGATTTTCTCCCCCGGAACCTAAAACCTGGTGACAAAATTGTTCTAATAGATTCAACCGATTTTTCTCGCATAATAACAACTTACCCTGAAGGTGGTGGCACTGTAAAAAGCCTGGGAAAAGTATACTACTTACCAGCAGAAGGAACAACCCTTGAAGAAGACACAGTTGCAAATTGTCTTGACGATGATCTTGACGGGTTAATTGATGAAAAATATTCACTTCACAGGTGGAGGTATGACGAAATATCGGGTACAGAAAGTCCTGTTAGATACATAAACTATCTTTACTTCAATGTGGGTGATACTGTTAAAAGAGGTTTCGTGGTAGCCGGGAAAAATACCCCTGCCACCTATGAAACTGTAGCTCCAATGATAGATGAGTCAAGAGATGATGGTTTCGATAATGACAGGGATTGGGATGTCTCTAACGATGATGTTGGACTGGATGGTGTAAAAGGAACTGGCGATCCCGGAGAGGGAGATGGGACACCATCGTCTGGTGCTGGTACAGAATTGCCAGGGGAACCTAATATAGATAAAACCGATGTCTCTGAAACGGACCTTATCGGTCTGACATCTGCTGTCCAGATTCCAGTGGGTGATATTT
The DNA here is from genome assembly GCA_003645695.1 of Spirochaetota bacterium. GTDB lineage: Bacteria > Spirochaetota > B62-G9 > B62-G9 > B62-G9 > B62-G9. The sequence goes on from QNBN01000187.1 coordinate 5,378, forward strand.
CACTGAATACAACACCGGATAGATATTTATGGGATTATTTTATGGTACCAGGCCATTTTGATTTACCAAGACCAACAGGTGAATATGACACCTTTATATCTTCAGGATTTTTCCCGATGGATCCAGGCCAGAGACAAAGAATAGCCATTGCTATTGCAATTGCGGGTGGTGGTCAGACGAAGGATGAAGACATTGACGCTGTTATAGACAAACTTGTAAATGCGAAAAAAGCTTATGAAGCTGATTATCAGTTTGCAAAAGCACCAATACAGGTAACCCTGAAAGCTGTTCCAGGTGATGGAAAAGTAATGCTTTACTGGGATGATGCAGCCGAGTATTCAATAGATAATTACATTGAGTCCATTGGTGGTCCCGGGAGGGATTTTGAAGGCTATAGAATATATAGAGCAACTGATCCCTCATTTCTTGATGCAAGAAAGATAACCGACGGATTTGGTACTCCAAAACTTTTAAAACCTATAGCACAATTTGATTTAAAAGATGGTATAACAGGATTTGATCCGGTTGGATTTAATGGTATACATTTTTATCTGGGGGATGATACCGGACTTAGACATTCATACGTTGATTCCGGCGTTGTGAATGGGCAAAAATATTTCTACGCTGTAACAGCTTATGATTTTGGGTATGCACCCTTAAATATAACTCCCACAGAGACACCTGTTAGCGTGGATATAGATTTACAGGGCAATATCAGAACCGGTATAAATGTAGCAGTGGTTACACCTACACCAAAGGCAGCTGGATATATACCCCCAGAAATCGATTATTTTGAACATGTAAGAGGAAGTGCAACGGGAATAATCAATATTGACATTGTAGATAATTCAGCATTAAAGGAAGGGCACACATATGAGTTAACATTCAC
>QNBN01000188.1 GCA_003645695.1 Spirochaetota bacterium
ACTTTGCCTATTCGTTTTATACCTATAAAAAATTATATTTAAGTGGCCTTGAATATTTTAGTATTCTAATTAAACATCAAATTCTGGTACAAAATACCACAATTTTTATGAATAAAACCTTAACTTATCTCTAAAATAGCTATCGGGATTCAATTTTATATAAACCATTAATATCTCTAAGAAAATTAATCTCCTTGTTTATATTATTAATGGTATAAATATCTGCTTTTATACTAAAGGAATTGCCCTTAACTATAACATCTCCTACAGCTTTAAGATAATCTCTATTACTATTATAAACCATATAATCAGCATTAACCCTATATTTATTTGTAATTACAAATACGTTATTCATAAGATAGTAACTAGTCAGACTTTTCCTGTATTTTACAGCATCGGCAGTCACTATAAAACTATTATTCGATTGGTTGCTCTGATAAACAACATCTCCTTTAAAAAATGAATCATTATTTTTAAGGTTATATTCCATATAATTACTAAATAGAGCTGTAGTTTTATCATTACTCCTCAATACTACTTTGCCAATAAAGTTTGCTAAATCGTTTTTTATTTCCAATTTATCCGATGTAATTGTATACTCTATGTTACTATACTTAACCTCACCATCAAAAAGGTACCTTTTCTGGTCTGAATAATAGTATACTCTATCCGACAAAATTTCAGTATTTCTCTTATTAAATCTAACATTGCCTGATAAATAGTATAGCTTCTGGTTATACTTTACCAATCCATAATTGCCCTTTATGACAGAATTGTTACCGCTATCCTTTAAGATTACATCACCAAAACATTCTGCTCTGGATACTTGTTCAGAATAGAAAATAACAATCTTTCTGGCTAAAAGTAGTTTATCCTGTTTTTTAAAATATGCATTACCGATGGCAGTTATAATCTCTTTCTCGTAATTCACTTTGTAACTATCCGCACCGTAATGTATATCTACATCAGCAAGGTAGGCATCGGCATCTATTTGATTTGTCGAAAACAGAAAAACTAATGGTATCAATATGTAGAAAATTCTGTGGCTCATCTTGGCTTAATTACACCTTTCACATTCTTTTTAATTGTAACTATATTGAGAGCAATATCAGCTTCCATTCCAATCCCAGAGATAGTATCCCCATTCTTTCTCATAATCGTTATGGGTTTATCAGTTAAAAATATATCCTTATTTCCATCCCATTCAAGATAACTCGTATTCAGGATTGTTCCATTTTTAATGGATTCCACTTTAATATTATCCCAGGCTTCCATATAGGATTTTTGCATGTAGAGTTTTGCTCTATCAGCATGTCCTTTTGCAGATTCTTCTCCGTTTTCATCATAATATACAAAATCACAGTTATCAATGTTTAATACTGAGTTATCAGAATAATATACCCCCTTTTTAAACTCTATCTCCACAGATAGTTTACCTTCGTTATAACGATAATGTTTAACATTATAAATTATATAATCTGGAACCTTTTCGGCTTTTTTAGTGGTTTGGTCTTTTATATTTGATCTAGTTTTATATTTTACAACTCCCCTGCATCCATTGAGGTTCATTAATAGTAATATTAGAATTGAGAAGAGGAATAGAGTTCTTTTCATATATGCTAATTACTCTTTTTCCTTTTATTTAAACTCTCTTTTATAAAAGCCACAAAGAGGGGATGTGGATTTATCGGTTTTGATTTAAACTCTGGATGAAACTGTACACCTATACCCCAGGGATGGTCCCTATACTCAACAGCTTCAACCAGATTATTATCCGGAGATAAAGCCGAGAGCACAAGACCATTTTGTTCCATAACATCACGGTATTTATTGGTAAACTCGTATCTATGCCTATGCCGTTCGTTTATTTCAGATACATTGTATGCATCGTATATCTTTGTACCTTTTTTCAAAATTGCAGGCTGGGCTCCCAGCCTCATTGTTCCTCCAAGATTTTTTATCCCATTCTGTTCCTCCATCAGACTTATAACAGGGTATGGAGTTTCTGGATCAAACTCTGTACTATTTGCACCCCTATATTTTAGAACATTCCTCGCAAACTCAATTACCATACATTGCATACCCAGGCATATACCAAAGAGAGGGATTCTATTCTCTCTTGCATACTTTATAGTTGTAATCTTACCCTCTATGCCTCTTTCACCGAATCCACCGGGAACAAGAATTCCATCGGCATCTTGGAATATCTCTGCAACGTTATCATCATTTACATCTTCAACCTTAACCTTTTTAAGGTCAATAGAAGCGTTATTAGCTAATCCGCCGTGGTTTAAAGCTTCATAGATACTTTTATAAGCATCATGTAATTCAGTATACTTGCCTGCTACAGCTATTTTAACCTTTTCTTTTATCGCATAGACCTTTTTTACAAGATCCTCCCATGGTTTAAAGCTTGATTCTCTCTCTGGCAGATTTAATTTTTCAAGAACAATTTCATCAAACCCACTATTCTTGAAATTTAGCGGTACTTCATAGATTGATTTTTTAATATCTTTTGCAGTAATTACAGCTCTCTCTTCCACATTACAGAATAGAGATATCTTTTGTCTCATCTCATCAGTTAAATCAACACTCGATCTGCATAGTATAATATCTGGTATGATACCAATCTCTCTTAGCTTACTAACCGAATGCTGGGTTGGTTTTGTCTTGGGCTCTTTTGCTACACCAACAATCGGTATCAGAGTTAGATGTATGAATAGTGTATTTTCTGCTCCTACATCTATTCTAAACTGCCTTATTGCTTCTAGAAAAGGTATACCCTCTATATCCCCTACTGTTCCTCCTATTTCGGTTATTACAATATCTGCCTTACTATCTTCAGCGACAAGATGTATCCTTCTTTTTATTTCATTTGTTATATGAGGTATTACCTGAACAGTTCTACCTAAAAAATCTCCTCGTCTTTCTTTTTCAATTACAGTTTTATATATCTGCCCCGTAGTAACACTATTTATTCTTTTCAATTTTTGCGATGTAAACCGCTCATAATTTCCAAGGTCAAGGTCTGTCTCAGCTCCATCATCAGTTACATAAACTTCTCCGTGCTGGTAGGGACTCATTGTACCTGGATCGACATTTATATATGGGTCAATTTTCATAATACTTATTTCATAGTCTCTACTTTCAAGAAGACATCCAAGCGAAGAAGCTGCTATACCTTTTCCAAGGGATGAACATACACCACCAGTAAAGAAAATAAACTTTGTCATTTTAAACCTCTGATATACTTTTTATGGTTTATCTAATTTTAGCGATTCATATCTATCTATTCAGTTTTTATCTAAATCTTGATGTGAACTGTTTATAAGATTATTAAAATAATCTATATCATATCCTCTATTATTCTTGATACATCGTTCTTCATCATTTTCTTTTTTAAGTAAAACGAGGTATTCAATATTGCCTTTTGGTCCCTTAATAGGTGAATAGGTGTATCCCAATGTACTATAACTAGTTTCAGTAAAATATCCATGCAATTTAAAAATTATATCCCTATGTAATTTTTTGTCTCTGATCACACCTTTAAATCCCTTATAACTCTTTTCCAATTCAAATTGAGGTTTAATGAGAGAAATAATCAAACTTTCCTCGTTTACCAGCTTTCTAAGGGGTCTTAATATCAATTTTATTGAAATGAAAGATACATCTATGGTAACAATCTCAGGTATGAATCCTATATTAATTCTATCAATATAACGGGCATTATACCCTTCGTAAATATTCACTCTCTTATCATCCAGCAAACTCTTATGAAGCAATCCTTTACCCACATCCACTGCGGTTACAAAATTAGCACCTTCTTTTAAAAGACAATCGGTAAATCCTCCAGTCGAAGAACCGATATCAAGGCAATGTTTACCAGAAACATCTATCCCAAATTGGTCAATTGCATGTTTTAATTTAATTCCACCTCTGCTTACATAGCCCCCATTTGGAAGTTTAACTTCTATTTTTGAATTAACCGGAACAGTTTTTGAAGCCTTTGTAATCCTGACACCTTCTACATAGATATTGCCCGCCATAATATAAGAACGAGCCTTTTCCCTGGTTTCAAACAAACCTCTATCAACAACAAGTTTATCAATTCTCTCCTTTACTTCCTTCATTTAAATGACTATTACTCCTGACAAATCAAATAATTTAAACAAACTGGTCTAAAAGTTTAAAGTACCCAATCAAGACATTATATTAACTAAAAAAACTTTAAGGACATAGCTACAATTTGACTTTTTTATACTACTTATTATCCAATGCAATATTACTTAACTTCTATGGGACATTGGAGAATAGATTTATTCTTTCAATTTTATTAGCCTTCCCTGACTTTAAATCAATAGATATAAACACACCATTTATGTGTACATCTTCTGTGGCAACTGAAAACCTTGTTGGCATCATGGTAACAAATTTCTTAATCGCTTTTTCTTTATTCATTCCTATTACAGAATCAAAAGAACCTGTCATTCCCAAATCAGTTATATATGCAGTGCCTTCCGGTAAAATCCTGTTATCTGCAGTTTGAACATGGGTATGGGTCCCCACAACTGCACTTACCTGTCCATCAAGGTACCATCCCATTGCCATTTTTTCCGAAGTTGCTTCCCCATGAAAATCAATAACAACATTTCTGGTATTTTTCTTTATGTTGTTCAGCTCTCTTCTGATGGTTCTAAAAGGACATTCAAGAGGTTCCATAAAAACCCTTCCCATTAAATTTACAACAGCAAGAGATTTCCCTCCTTTCTCAAGGATAGTCCATCCCTTACCAGGAGTTCCATTTGGATAATTTAAAGGTCTTAAAAGATGCTGATCATCATTTATAACATTAAATACATCCTTATTCCGCCAGATATGATTACCTGAAGTAATGCAATCCACACCATAGGAATGTAACTTTTGTGCAATATTAGCCGTGATTCCAAAACCTCCGGCGGCATTTTCCCCGTTTGCAACAACAAAATCTGCTTTGTAATTTCTAATCAATTCAGAAAGATTTAGAAAAATTGCTTTTCTTCCTGGCTCGCCAATTATATCTCCAATCATAAGAACATTTATATATTCTCTTTCCAATTTCATATCCCAGATATAATAATTTACAATATATTAATATAGAGTGAATATACCTATCATTTCTAAAGTCAGAACAATAAAATCAAATCAGGGGCAGCTCATGCTGCCCCCTTTATTTAAAAATAGATGTTTTCGAGCTTCATTTTTGACCTATAAATCAATATATTCTTATAAATGACTATATAAATAATTGAATATATAAATTCTTTTGGAATTCTTTAGTATGAAAGGTACACCCTCATACTAATGAGCCACATTTAAAACCTACGAACTTCAAACGCAATATATGAAAGCGTTTCTTTTTTTACTTTTTTTTTATTCTATTCTACAATTCCTTATCTCTCTGATTATTTTTGGTCTAAACCTATTTTACCTTGCATATTCTACAATTCTAGTTTCTCTTATCAAGGTTACCTTTATTCTTCCAGGGTATTTAAGTTCTTTCTCAATCTTTTTTGCGATATCCCTTGCAACCTCCTTAGCAAGAGAATCATCAATTTTATCATTGTTAACGATGACCCTTATTTCTCTTCCTGCCTGGATTGCAAAACATTTTTCGACCCCTTCAAAACCCTCAGCGATCTTTTCAAGGGATTCCAGTCTCTTAAGATATGTATCCATGGACTCTCTACGCGCACCTGGCCTCGAGGCTGATATAGCATCAGCAGCCTGCACAATGATCGCCTCAACTGAAGTTGGTTCCTTATCGTTATGATGAGATTCTATAATATTTATAATCTGAGGACTTTCGCCGTACTTTCTTGCAAGGTCACCCCCTACAAGAGCATGTCCACCATCACCCTCCGTGATAACCGCTTTTCCTATATCATGAAGCAATCCACCTCTTCTAGCAACATCTACATTTGCTCCTATTTCGGCGGCTATCATACCAGCAACATTAGCAACTTCCTTGCTGTGGAGAAGTATATTTTGTCCATAGGAAGTTCTAAAATGCAGCCTCCCTATATATTGAATTAATTCTGGAGCAAGCCCCTGAACAGACAGATCAAATGCAGCCTTTTCACCCTCTTCAAGAATAATTTGATTGATCTCTTTTGTTACTTTGGTTGTTACTTCCTCAATTCTTGCGGGATGTATTCTGCCATCCGCTATTAACCTCTCCATTGAAACCTTTGCAATTTCTCTTCTAACCGGATCA
>QNBN01000189.1 GCA_003645695.1 Spirochaetota bacterium
TACAAGCCATCGATCACAATACTGATAATTTAGATATAATAGGTTATCAAATTTGATAACCTTGTCAATACAGAATAGTAAATTTTATTCAACTGATTTCAATTCAAGATAATGATGGAAACCTTGTCAGTGATTTTTGCAATTTATCGACTTTAGGCTGATTGGTGTTGATTGAACCTCGTTTTTCTATAAGGATCGTATAAGATTATTCTTTTTCTCCGAGATAAAATGGTGAATTCCTCTATCTTGATAAAAATCGATGCACTGCTCTTCTAAGTTATCAAAAATCCTTACATCATATCCAGTCTCAATTGGCTTGTCAACTAAAAAAGAACCGATAAATCCTGCTCCGCAAGTACGAGAATTTTCATTTTAAGTTTTGGCACACAATTCCTTAGGGAATTCTTATGATAAAGGATTGTGATTTTTAATTAAAAAATGAATATTAACTTACAGTATGTATAAAAATAAAAAAATTTTGGCAATAATTCCTGCAAGAGGCGATTCTAAAGGAATTCCCAGGAAGAATATTAGAATGTTAGCAGGAAAGCCATTGATAGCTTATACTATTGAAGCGGCTAAAAAATCAAGGTATTTGGACAGGATAATTGTTTCAACTGAAGATGAAGAAATAGCTGAAGTAGCAAGGATATATAACATCCAAGTTATTTGGAGACCAAGGGAACTTGCTAAGGATGATGTTGCATTAGATCCAGTTATTTTTCATGCATTAAATAAGATTGAAGAAAAAGAGGGAAAGTATGATATTGTCGTTACTATACAACCTACATCTCCTCTCCTAAGCGTTGAAACCATTGATAAAGCCATTAATATAATTTCTAAAAAAGATTGTGATACTTTGATAAGTGTGATAGACAAAACTCACATCTATTGGATGAAGAAAAATGATGAGTTTACACTTTTGAATGAAGGTAGAAAAAATAGGCAATATTTAAACCCCATATATAAAGAAACTGGATCCTTATTGATTTCTAAAAGAAATATAATCACTAAGAGAGGTAGAATTGGCAAAAAGATATATCCTTTTGTAATACCTAAAGGGGAAGGTATCGATATAGATAACTATATAGACTGGGGGATAGCCGAGGCTTTGGTTAATAAGCTAAAAATTGCTTTTAGAGTTGACGGAAGCACTGAGATAGGATTAGGTCATGTTTATAGGGCAATAACTTTAGCTAATCGTATCTTTCAACATGATGTAGTTTTTCTTATGAATAAATCAAAAAAATTAGGAATCAAAAAAGTTGAGGAATATAATTATCCGATAATTACTTTTGAAAATGATAGAGAATTGTTCAAAAAAATAAATGAAATAAAACCTGATATAGTAGTTAATGATATATTGGACACTAGCAAAGAGTACATGAAAAAACTAAGAGACAGAAAAGTTTTTATTGTTAACTTTGAGGATTTAGGAGAAGGAGCGGATTTTGCAAATATAGTAATAAATGCTCTTTATGAAAATAGTTATCCACCAGAAAATTGTTTCTACGGATATAAATATGCATGTTTAAGGGACGAATTCCAGTTATTTCCTTTCAAAAAAATAAAAAAGCAACTAAACAAAATTTTAATTACATTTGGTGGGGTGGATGAGAATAATTTAACTTTAAGAAGTTTGAAAGCTGTGGAGAGAGCTGTTTTAAGAGACAAAGAAATAAGAATAATCCTTGGGTTGGGTTATTCAAATAAAGAGGATCTAAATTATTATGTTAATCATCTTATAACTAAGGGATTTAATATCAAAATCTATGAAAATGTAAAAATGATGGCAAAATACATACATGATGCTGACTTGGTAATTACATCCAATGGGAGGACAATATATGAGGTTGTAAGTATTGGGACTCCTTGCATTTCTATCTCACAAAATGAAAGAGAAAGTAGACATCTTTTTTCACACACTTCTGGAAGTATTCTGAACTTGGGTATGGCGTTTAATGTATCAGAAGAAGATATAGCAAAGTCTATTATGAAGTTAATCAGAGATGTTAAGCAAAGAAAAGAAATGAATTCGAGAATGTTGAAATTCAACATTAGAAAAGGAACAGAACGAGTTTTAAGGCTTATTTTTGATAAATACGAGGAATGGAAGGAAAATGAAAAAAATAAAAATCGGTAAGAAGGTAATTTCAGAACAATCAAGACCTTTTATTATTGCTGAAGCAGGTGTTAATTATTACGAAATAAGTGAAAAAAAGAGAATAAGCTTAATTGATTCTGCAAAATTAATGATAAAAGAGGCCTCAGAAAATGGTGCTGATGCTATTAAATTTCAAACCTACAAAGCAGAAAGAATAGTGTTAAAAAATTCTCCTGCTTATTGGGACACAAAAAAAGAAAAAGTAGCTTCCCAGTATGAGCTTTTCAAGAAGTATGATAATTTTGATGAGGATGAATTTAAAGAATTAGCGAAATATGCAAAGAAGCAAAATATAATATTTTTATCTACCCCATTTCATGAAGAAGCAGTAGATTTTTTAGATGAGTTAGTTCCAGCCTTCAAGATTTCTTCATCTGATATAACTAATCTACCTCTCATAAAGTATATTGCCAAAAAAGGAAAACCTATTTTTTTATCTACTGGAGCTTCTACTATCTGTGAAATTGAAAAGGCTATAAACACAATAGAGGGGGAGGAGAATAATCAAATTGTGGTGATGCATTGTATTCTAGAATATCCTACAAAATATGAAAATGCAAACCTCAACATGATAAAATATCTTAGATTAGTATTTCCAGAAAGGTTGGTCGGATACTCAGATCATACTATTCCAAATCCGAGCATGTTGGTGTTAACTGTCTCAGCACTTCTAGGAGCGAAAGTGATAGAAAAACATTTTACTTTGGATAAGTCTCTGCCTGGGAATGATCATTATCATGCGATGGATCCAGCTGATTTGAAAAAGTTAGTAAATAATATTAATTTGTTGGAAAAAATTCTTGGTCAAAACAAGAAAAAACCCATCAAATGTGAGTTATCTGCACGAAAAAATGCTCGTAGGAGTATAGTAGCAAAAACAGATATATCTTATGGAAAGAAAATTACTCAGGATATGCTTACTTTAAAGAGACCTGGCATAGGCATAGAACCAGAATTTTTATCTCTAATAATTGGAAGAAAAATTGCAAGAGATATTAAAAAAGATGAAATTATAAAATGGGAAGATCTGATATAGTGTTCACAGAACTAAAAAAGTCCAATATTGGCTTGGAACTGCAAAGAAATTTTGAAATGAGATAAAAAATGTATACATTGATAACAGGGGCACATAAGAATGTTGGTGATTTCCTAATTGTTGAAAGAGGGAAACAACTCTTAAGGCGGTACGCTAACGGAAAGGAATTCTTAGAATTTGATAACCAAATCCCTCTTACTAATCACTTAAAAGAAATTAATAAAACAAATGCCATTATTTTATGTGGGGGTCCAGGATATACTCAGAATTTATTTCGTAATTACCCCTTCCTCAGAAATATTGACAAGATTAAAGTTCCTGTAATTCCATTTGCAGTTGGATGGTGTGGGCATCCTGCAGATAACCCAGATAAATTTTCATTTAGTGATGATTCGAAATCCGTTTTAGAGTACATTCATAAAAATTGTGAATTTTCGAGTTGTCGTGATAAAATTATGAAGGAAATCTTAAAGAGACAAGGTATCGAGAATGTTTTAATGACAGGAGACACCGCTTTATATGATCTCAAAAGTATTGGTAAAAAATTCACCCTCCCAAGGAAAATCAGAAAGGTGGCGGTTAGTGTCGCGCAACATCCAGGTCAATATCACCAAAATATTTATCTCTTAGAACAGGTAAAGCAGACATTTCCGGAGGCTGAATTAATTTGTTGCTTTCACCGGAATTTAAAAGCAGATAAATTTACACCTGAAACAACAGCTAAAGGAGCCCAAAAGATTGCCCAATCTGCCCGAAAGTTAGGTTATAGAGTAGTTGATGCAAGTTATGACACCTCTAAGATAGAGTTTTATAGGGAATGTGACCTCCATATTGGATATAGAGTCCATGCCCACATCTTCTTTTTAAGTATAAGGAAGCCTACCTTTTTACTCCAAGAAGACGGACGAGGACTAGCTTTATCAAAAACAGTAAGTTTACCAGATATTCCTGCTTGGAATCGTAGAATACCTGAATCCTTAAGAGGACGAGGTTATCGACTACGTATTGATTATTACCTTGGAAAAATCTTTCAAAATAAAAATGCAGTGGATGATATTATGAGATATATAAAAAATGAACTAAGAAACAATTTTCCTCATTTTCAGGAAATGGATAAGGTCATAGATGACTATCATAGAATAATGATTAAATTCTTAAAGACATTACCTTAAAAATAATGGAGGGGGGATACTGCGTTGAATAAATTGTAGAGTATTTTACATGAAAAAGGAAAGACCACTTACTTGTGAAGGTAGTAAAAAGAGAGATAGACTTAAAGTATTTATTGTTGAATTGGATTATTCAACAAGGTAGCTAAGTAACTATCTACCCAATTTTTTTATCAAGTTTACAACTCGTTTTCCACCCTTTCCATCTACTTTGTATAAATATTCTTTTAATAACTCTCTTTGTTTTTTAATAATACTTTTTTGCTCTTTTTTGTCATAAAGAATTTTTTTACTGATAGGGTATATGCTTTTTTTTGGGTTTAAGTGTATTATCTTATCCCTATTTTGTATTATCGGATCATTACCTCCTATTAATAGGTCAATACTTATTATAGGGGTGCCAATAATCATAGCCTCCACCAGAACCGTCGAACTAAAACCTATCACCAAATCGCTCTCTTTTATTAGGTTATATAATAGTTTTTTTTCTTGACCTTTTACAATCGTTATACGCTCAAAGTTAAGGCTTTTTAGTAGATTTTGATAAAATTCCAAATATTTCTCTCTAGGGTGTAATTTGATCTTTATATCAACATTTTGTAGTTTTTTCAAGTCGGAAAGATATTCCTTAATATAATTAAAATATTCTTCCTTACTTAGATAATTATCTTCTACAAGAGGTTGAGTTGCAAATAGTATTTTTTTCTTTTTATTTTGTAAGTTTTTATCTTTGATATATCGGACAATTTCATCCATAAAAACAGGACCAGTTACAAAGATATTTTCCGGATTTACTCCTAGCTCGATATATTTTTCTTTGTATTTATCTCCTATTACGGCATGATAGAATGATGGGGGTTGGTCGGGATTTCTTGATGGTGCCCCCAGACCATGAGATATAGTTAAGGATTTAACTCCAGAGTTATGAGCTGCTGCTATGGCACATTTTGAAAGTATACCTCCTGCAGCGTAGAAACAAAGAAAGTTTATTTTTTCCTGTTTTATAATCTTCTTGTAAGTTTCGTAATATAAAATAATGAGATATATACTTTCTCGGGAAAAGAAAACATTTAGAGCAGTCTTGAAATGTTCTCCGATAAGATTGTAATTTATCTCTTTTGAGATTTCCTTCCATTTCTTGTGCAACAAAATAGATCCTCTCTTAGCTTTTTTCTTAATTTCTTTATCTATATAGGAATATACCAAGTTTGGATAATCTAAAAGTTTTAACCAATTTTTGTGGGAGAGAGGACTTATAACAGAGATATATTCCTCCAGCTCAGGATCTTTTCTTACTTCCTTGACTACAGATCCTATTCGATCCACTGTATAGCCATAATCCTTATCGGGGAGTATGGCATTGGTATGGGTCATGAACATTATCCTTTTCTTATCTGTTTTTTTAGAGGATTTCCCTTTATTGAATCTGGATATAAAAATCTTGGTTTTTTCATTATACTCCAGAAATTTCCCCAAGGAAAAAACTGTTACCTTGTTTTTGAATTTTTGTTTAAATCCTACCTCTTCACGATTTAGGATTGAGTTTATGATTTCTTCATAAGATGGTAACGGGGGGAGCAATCTATCCCCTAGAAATCGTTGCTTGAAGAACCACCAGATTGGCCAGCCGTCGTACTGAATGTCATTAACGAATCCCCCAAAATTTTCCAGGAATTTTTGGATCTCTGAATCCAGCTCTTTCTCTTTACTCATTTTTCCACTTCTAATAGGTAATGTATCTCAGATGCTGGATATATCCAGCAGAGGTATCTCTGATATATCATGGAATTAGATTGATAAGAAAATCAATAGGTGAGGATAGGGTTTGCTTTTTATAAAATCCTTTGAGGAGAAAAAGAAGAGCCTTCTCTTAATA
>QNBN01000190.1 GCA_003645695.1 Spirochaetota bacterium
ACTCTAAAAGAATTCACCAGAAAGGTAGGTTTAAGTAAAGACTGTATATGGCGATATGAAAAAGACATTACTGTTCCCGAAGAAAAAATACTCAAAAGAATAGCAAAGGTTTTAAAAGTTAATATATCTGAGCTAACAAATAACAACAGAAAGGAGAGGAAAAAATGAGGTTTAAAAGGTTTGAGGAGTATTTAATTTTGGGGATGTATTTGGTGGCTGGAGTATGGTTGGGATATTCTATTGGGAGAGAAAGGCCGGTTAAAAAGCCTAACACTGTAGTTGTGGATATTGTGAAGGAAGAAGATGAAATTTTGATTTATGAGCATTATACAGGGGAGTTGATTTTTGAGTATAACAAGAATAAGGAAGTGGATAAAGAAGCATATAGAGAGTTTGAGGAGGTGTGGGAAGAAAGCAAAGGCCAATAACTAATTGATCTTCGTAAGTTCTACTAAGCCCTTTGAACTTTTCCTCCCAACCCAATAAGTATTATTTAATCCAATAATAACTAAGTACAAACAATCTATTTCCATCTTGGTTTCTTTAAACGTTTTTTCAATCATTTCTATATCAGTACTCGAGGGTGTAGGATCAATCTCACTATGTGTATGCCATTCACCAAGATAGATTAAACAACCCTTACTCTTTTTCCATGAAATATTAATTTTTCTCTGCGCAGGTATTTTTGATCTAATAAAAGAAAAGGGAGCTCGATGATCCAAACAAGTAGGTGCTGTAGCTTTAATAATTTCATCATATCTATTGTACACATAACCTAACAAAATCCCTCCTGACTCTGAATTGCTTTTCTCCGGTCTGTATTTTCTAAAAGTCTTTATGGCTGATGCATAGATTTTTAAACTGCGTAGTGAATCGGAAAATTCTATATATTTTATTCGTTTTTCTTGCATATCCCGCACCACTTTTGCTGAATAATTTTTCTCTCAATAATTCTATACGATAATTGTGCATCGTATATAGGATTTATGTTAAAACCCAATCTCTCGAACTCTTCAATATCTCCTAACCAAGTATACAATACGCTGGTATCAATATCTTTCTCCAAAATATCCAAAATTTTCTTACAGGCTATGCTTATAAATTGCTCAATGTGAAGAGAAGAATATGGAGTAAAGGTACTTTGGCAACCACTTTCTCTTCTCTTAAACTTATCTCTATCTTCAGATCTTGTACTTGTAATAGAATATAAAAAATTACCTTCGTTATCAAAACAGCAATTATAACAGCCACCATTTTCTGGATGAATACATAAGACGTGACCCCCCACTCCGAATGGTTCAATCCACAAAAATATTACGGGTTTATTTATTGCTCCATGTCTCAATAGATAATTTATCCGCCTTTCCACACCCATATTCCCTATAGCCACAACCGTTAAATCATATTCTTTTAGACTATTCGTTTCTTTTTGAAGCCACGATAATACATCCCCACCATAAGTATTACATTCTATATGAGGGAAATGTCCCATTAACTTCTTTTTTAAAGCATCTACCTTTTTCATTCGCTGAGAAGCCTCTACAAAACCACACAAGTGCCGAGGAGTATTTTCTGGCTCTAAACGCTCTTTATCAATAAATAGATATTTCGATATACCACATCGTGAAAGTGACATTGCCAAATAACTTCCTAATGAACCACAACCTATAATGGCTATAGATATATTTTTATCAAGAAATTTTGTCATTGTACTACCTCTCTTAAATATTCTCTCTTTATCCAATCTTATTATGCTTATTTTTTGGAGCAAATTAGATTTTGTTCTCTGGTGTTTCAATCTCACATTTAAGGGTACATGATTTTTCCTGAAGCCTCTAAATTCTATCCCCCTCCACCCTTGATGTCTCCATCCAAATAATATTCTCTCACCCCTTATCGAAAAAGATGCAATGACAATATAGTAATCTCTGTCTTGGTTAAGATAGTTCTCGATTGCTTTTATATATTTTTTATTATTCGAGTTTTTAAAAATATCTATAATATCCTCCTCTTTCTCTAATTGATGAGGAAAGAATAATTCAACTAAAGGTAAATATAAAACTTTTGCGTTTTCTTCTTCGAGAATATCTACACGAAATGGTTTTAACCATTCTTGCAATTTTTCTTTTGAGTCACATAGAATATACTCACTACCAAAAATTTTTTTAGATAATTTAAAAACTTGTAAATAAATAACGTCGTCTGTGGGAATGAACAGACTTAATATAGGTGTGGCTTTATCGTTCCAATAAGCTAAAAACTCTTCTATAAAATCACTCTGATTTTCTTTCTTCAGTCCTGTTTCTAAAATCCCTACGGCAATTTGTATTAGCTCTTCAACGGCTTCCTCTGGTTTTTTATCATTTAGGACGCTAACCTCTGGGTCTCGAGTGCAGACGAACCTATTCTTATCCAAATGTGGAATAGGATAAACTTCTTGATATTCTTTTTTTGTTAAATAAATCTTAGGGAAAAGGTCGGGAAAGGTATCTGGAATGGATAGGATGAGTGTAAAGCGTCTAAATGAACCAGAAATTTCAATTTTCCAAAATTCTTTATAAGGTGGATCTGTCTGTGATAAAATTTGAGCAATTTCTGCGATATCTTCATCATCCTGGTTACATATTACTAATGGATATTTACTTTCTAAATATTGCCTCGTCTTTTGAATTGCTTTTTTATAAAAACTATCAAGTAGTGTCTCGTGCTGACCTTGCATCATCTCTCAATATTGCTGGAGAAGAAGTGTATAAACGAGAATCTTCCTCTTTAATATCATCGCAACAAGGGAATCTATCTCCAAACTCCTTCCTCCATATTCTGCAGGCTTCTTTTTTGCTTTTTTCATCTAGGGCTTTATTGGCGCTATTTAAAAGAGATACTAGAAGCTCCTTAAATTTTTTCTTTTGGGGATCGGTGAGCCGCTCTGTCAAAACCTCATCTCGGTCTATAGGATTATATACTACAAATGAATCGATTATCTTTTGATAGATATTTCTTATTGTTCTTCCAAATGCAGAATCATCACGCTCTTTCTTCACATAGTTTTCTGCAACTAAAACAGTTAATATTAACCCGCTTAGTAATTTTACATTATTTATTTTAGACTTATAGTCTGCCCACGCTTTTAGATAACGCACAATACGTCTAAGTTGTTCATCGCTTTGTTTTACTTGTTTTTTGAACCATTCAGTTAAGGCCCGTGGATCGCTTATATGCCAACCTTTCTCTCCTTTTTCTGCTAAATAATAGACTTTCTTATACTCACCGTATATAGGCAAATCCACATGATATTGACCTGAATAAATCACACGAACACACGTTCTTTTATCTATGGGGTCTTCTTTCGTATGCCCTTCAACTGCTTTATAGATCCAGCTATGCACAGTTTCTGGAGTGGGCCAACTATCTTTATTATCTTTATCGAGATTTTGTAAATAGACTCCATCATCTATATCATATTCACCATCTAAAGGATTTACAATAGTTCCCATTGCATATGATCCCTGCCCCCAAAATAAAGGTGAATTAGCTTTTAATTCTTCCTTAAAATATTTTTTTATTTTATCACGCAATTTATCTCGAGAACTCCTCAAGTTATCTTTTTTAGTTGGCAACAAAACAATTTTTTCGTGATAACTCTGAAATAAATCATGACAATCAGCCATTTTTATCCCCCTCCTTTACAAACTACTTGTTTGACAATCTTTAATAACGGCTCCAGCCATATAAGGGTCATTACCAT
The DNA here is from genome assembly GCA_003645695.1 of Spirochaetota bacterium. GTDB lineage: Bacteria > Spirochaetota > B62-G9 > B62-G9 > B62-G9 > B62-G9. The sequence goes on from QNBN01000190.1 coordinate 3,746, forward strand.
GCCTACAGTCGTCCATAGCCATAGATAAAGAGAAATAAAATGGGAAGTTTCCTTTCTATCTAAATTTTTATATTCTTGAGGAAACAAAGGGCTGTTACAGTAGATATTGGATTCATAGCATCTTAATACCTCTTCAATTTTTATCATAACGTTTCTATTTCTATCAAAGCCAACCTCGATTGAATTTAAGAATTTCTTTGTAAGACAGCCTATGATAACGGCAAATATCGTTAAAATTATTCTCTGAGAAAAGGTTAAAGATATTTCGCTCAACAACATCCATATCATAGCAATACCAAAACCTAATATCCAAATAGCGAAGTTTAAACTTCTTTCTCGCATTCTATGAGAGGCGGTATATCTTTCGCTTAATAAGTGTAACAATATATCTATTTTCTTATTATCAGGAATCTCCATAATATCCACTATTTTTCTTTATCTCTTTTTTAACTTCTTTAAGTATTTTTCCTGTTAAGATTTGTAATTCTCTCATAATGGGAAGTTTAGAGTAATCTACTTCCTCATATTCAAAATATTTTTTAAGATAATGTTCATTTAGATCAGTTATTAAGGATTCTTCAGTATCATTTAGACAAGAAAAACTAAAAGATTCAGCTTCTTGTAGAGCTCCAGATAAATTGTGCCCTAGATCTTTAAGATGGTCTATACTTCGGCCATGCAAGAACAAAAAAGCCTTTAGCCCTGTTTCAATTGCATGTCCCAATAAAAAATACCGAGCTTTAAAACATTTTAAATTCGGGGTACCATTTGGTTTATCAGGGCAAACCGATTGAATCATCTTTGCCGATTCATAAAATTGGAAAGCGGTAGCCAATAAACTGCTTGCTGTAAAAATAGGTTCTTTGGTTTTTCGACCTATTACCTTCACTCTTTTTGTCATGCCTATATCTCCAAACGATTTAATTTTTAAGTCTTATTGAATCCTTCAATAATCTTTATTTCTTCTTTAGTAAACCCATATAACTCATACACCATCTGGTCAATCTGACGTTCGTATTCTTTAACTTTGAATCTTAAGACACCTGACGGGTGCCCTCTTATGTCTTCTTATTATTCGACGGTAAGTAAGGTAGTAAAAGACAAAATAAAGAAACAAAAGCAAAATTCACAATTCAAGACCTGACTCCTTTGTTCTCTCAATAATTCAATAAATCTCCTTGTCTCTCTCCTTCTAAACAACAAAATCAAGGATAGTAAAATTTTATTGCTCCTCAAAATGAGTAAATTAGACGAGTTTTTCTTCATTATCTGAATCAACTATAAAAGAAAGACATTTTTGCTCTAAGGAAAATAAATTCAATCTTATAAACTTCATTGAGAAACAGAAAAAATCTATTTTTTAAGATCACTTTCCTCATCTACTTTTTATATTCATTGAAATCTTCTCATTAAAACAAAAAGAAGAAGTAAGATAGCAAAAATTGTTCCGTAGAAGGTTAAGTAGGTGTGCATTACTTGTCTCCAGTTTAATTTATACTTTTTAATAATTTGATAAAAAATTTTTTGAGATATCCCAAAAAATCCATCCTTAAACCCTATGTTTGCATCTTCTTCTTGAAATATCCAATGTTTTTGTCTTATTCTATAAGATTTCAGAGGAACGATAGGTAGCCAAAATAAAGTAAACCATAAAGTAGTATCAAACTCTTCCCACTTTTCCTCTAAATTTTCAATGTAATTTGCCTTCCCAAAGAATTTTGTTCCACAACCATTAATGGTCCCCATGTTAAGTATTATTTTATTCTAAAACGCTTACACAAACAAGTATTTTTCGAGCGAGATACATAAAAAGCAAAGGTACATAACATACAGATAAAAATTTTTTATTCTTTAATGGCAAATTATCTAAAAGACTAAAAAGGTGTATTTTATAAGATAACCAAATAAGCAGATCAACCAAATCCTTAATATTAAAGAAAGCAGTAAGAAAAATACAAAAGGTTACTTAAAAAGAAAATATATGATGTAAAAAATTTAACCCTAATTATTTATTAGTATAGAAGAAAATTATGAATTGCTCAAAAAAGGTTTATTTAGATGACTGAATCTTGAATCTACACCTATTAGATTAGAATGGTCGAAAAATATGGATAATAAATGGTTATAAAAAAGTGTATACTTTTTACCTTTAGTGTCCACAATTCATCCATAGAAAATTCCTATTCCTAAATTACCACCTCTTGCATAACTCCCTATATCCGCATACATTGCAATAAAAGGATTCATTAGGATAGAATATTCCTGATTTTTCTGCCAGAGGCAGATCCGCCTATGGCGGAATGGCTCTAGTTACCTATGTTAAGATAAAAAACGGGCTGTTTTTGTTTATTAAGCCAATGTATCCTTAATTAATAAAGAGTAGATGGTGAATATTTCAGGCATGGTTATTTCTCAGTTTTTTGCCTCTTTTTTGCCTC
>QNBN01000191.1 GCA_003645695.1 Spirochaetota bacterium
TAATCCGTATAAATGCGAAAAAGATTATCTTACATTTTTCAATTGTCCTGATGATACAAAGATAAGGATATACAATATTGTTGGCAAAAAGGAGAGGGAGTTAAAGAATCCAGATAGAGAGCATAAGATAATATGGGATGGTACTGATAGTTCAGGTAAGCCTTTACCAAGTGGTGTATATATAGCGATAGCTGAAGATAGCAAAGGGAATATAAAACATATAAAATTTATAATTCAGCGATAATAAAGTAGGTAACCTATAAAATCAGCACATATTATCATAAGAATTTTTTAACACGAAAAAAATTTTAGAGGATATTCACAAAAGAAAGTAAATTTCCAATTATCCTCTATTTTCTATTTTCCAAACATAAGTTTATTAATTTCAGGTACAATTTTTTTAGCAAACTGTTCTGGTGTCATTTTCTTATCAAAAACCATATCCAATGCTTCTTTTAGATATTTATCCTGTGCCTCCTGCCATTTAGGATGAAATGGTTCATATATAGCGTATTTAACAGCCTCATTTAACATTTTTTTATTTAAAGGCTTTTCTGGACTTCCAGCCCAATATTTACTTTCAGCAATCCTCTTATTTGCAGGTTGTGCCAATCCAGTTTTAGCTAGCCATATCTGTCCATAATCACCTGCCAGACATTTTAGGACTTCCCATGCTTCTTCTGGGTATTTTGTAGACTTCAAGATACAATATCCACTGCCACCTGTGCCAAACGCTCGTTTTACAGGTCCTCTGGGAAACATCACTACATCCCAATCAAAATCTGTTATAGTTCGCAGTCTTGGAGTTTCCCATATACCACTATTAAACATTGCCAGTCTTCCAGCCATAAACATCTCAAGAGGTCCCTGGTCCATACTTTTTAATGTAAGAGGTGGTGGTGATACCTTATATTTATGACATAGATCAACATAAAATTGTAAGCCTTTCAAGGCTGAAGGTTCATCCAGACAGCATCTTGTAGGATTTTCTACATTATCAACAATTCTTCCACCAAAACTATAAACAAAATTCATCCATGCCCATGAGTAAAAACCATACTGAATAACTCTACCATTTGAATCTCGCTTGGTCAATTTTTTAGCAATTCTTACCAAATCATCAAATCTCCAATCATCAGTAGGATAATCAATTCCTGCCTCATCAAATAATTTTTTATTATAATAAACACAAGCAAACGGAGCTGTATCACGTGGTATGCAATATATTTTACCATTTCTGGTAAATCTTCTTACTACAGGCTGAAAGAAATCATCAATATTAAAATCCTTATCTTTTTTAATAAATGGGGTCAAATCCAAAAACACGCCTTTTTCAAACATTGGAACAAAAACATTCACTTCAGCAAACACAATATCAGGTGCATCACCACCTGCTATCTGAGTTAAAATTTTGGAGATATAAGCAGTGCCACCACTGGTATGTTGAAGTTTCACAGAAATATTGGGATGCTCTTTTTCCCAGTTTCTAACAGTATCTGTTATAATTTTAATCTCTTCTGGAGAGCCCCAATATGCTACTCTTACCTCCACTCCATTTTTTTTACGCTTTCCACAGTTTATAAGTACAAGCACCATTAGAAATATTAAACAAAAAATATAGATCCTTTTTTTCATTTTAAATACACCTCCACATTATAAACTTTATTTTTTTCACAACTTAAAATATTTGTTTCTACCTCTTTTCCATCAACAATAATTTTTGCTATTCTCTTTGCTTTTCCCTGATTTATAATCTTAATATTAAATATTGAATTACGAAAATACCGTTTAACATATACCTTTTTCCATTTAGAAGGTATTTTAGGTTCTATCTTCAATCCATCCCATTCAGGTTTTATACCAATAAATTCATTCAATAAAACTGTATAAAACCATGCTGCTGAGCCTGTATACCAAGTCCATCCTCCTTTTCCATAAAAAGGAGAATTTGGTCCATCTATATTACCAGGTGTAACATAGGGTTCGCACTGATATTTCTCAGGTTTCTTTCCTGAAAGTATAGGAGAAAGTTTTTTATATAATTTATACGCATACTCTTTTTCACCTGTTTCCAGGAATGCCCATAATGCCCAACAAGCAGCATGGAAATAGACTCCCCCATTCTCTCTCACTCCAGGTGCATATCGTGTTAAATATCCTATATTCTCATCAGGCACTGTATATGCAGGATAAAATAACACAGGTCCGTTGGATTTAACCAGATATTTTTTTACAGATTCCATTGCAATTTTCTGAAATTTTTTATCAACAGCATTGCTAAGCACAGCCCAGCTTTGTGGGTTGAGAAAAATTTTGCCCTCTTTACATTTTGTACTCCCTATTAATTCACCATTATCTTTTATTGCTCTTATAAACCATTTTCCATCCCACCCATATTTTATTAATGAATTTTTAAGTTTTTTCATTACTTTTTTAAATTTTTCTTTATTTTTCTTATCTTTTTTATAATCAAAAATCTTCTGCCATTTATCTAAAATATAATAAAAGAAAAAACCCAGCCATATACTTTCACCTTTATTAAGTGTTCCAACCGCATTTAATCCATCATTCCAATCACCACCACCAATTAATGGCAAATATCTTTTACTCATTCGTGATAGAACAACATTAAAAGTCTTTAAACAATGTTTATATAAACTCTCTTTTCCTTTATCCACATATTTTATTTTTTCATCCAAAAATTTAAAATCTTTTGTCTCAATTAAATACCGATACACAAGAAACGGTAACCATAGTAAATTATCACTAATATTATTTTTTAGTCCCTCTTCTGATATAGGATGCCACCAGTGATATACTCTTCCATCATTGAATTGATGTTTGGTATGAAGCCTTATTTGCTCTTTTGTTAAATTCGGATTGATGGTCAAAAAAATCTGGCTATCTTGCAACTGGTCCCTAAAACCATACGCACCACTCTGTTGATAGTAAGCTGCCCTTGCCCATAATCTACAACTTATTGCTTGATACTTAAGCCATTTATTCAATAGTAAATCTATACTTTTATCAGAAGTTTTAACTTCAATTTGGGCAAAAATATTCTCCCAAAATTTTTTAACTTTATCAAGTTCTTTATCTACATTCCTTATATCTGAAAAATATTTTTTTATTTTATAGATGTTCTTCTTTTCACTATCAAGCCCTAAAACAAAAACAACCTCTTTCTCCTCTTCTGATGCCAAATCTAAATCAATATGCAAACTACCTATAGGATCATTCCATTTCCCTATGCATCTTTTTAACTTACCTTCTTTCAAAGCTTTTGGGTTATTTAGATCACCATACCTACCTATAAAATTCACCTTTTCAGTATCATAAGAGATAACTTCTGAATTGCTAAAATGATAAGCAATATAATCCCACTTTCTATTAAGGTGCTCTCCTTTCCTATTTTTAAGATTCCATAACCGCTTTGTGGCAAAAATAATATCTTTCTTAAATTCAGTTTCTATAAAAGTTTTAAAAAACTCTCTGTGATTATCTGGCGCATCACCAAGACACCATTCAAAATAAGTATAGAGCGATAATTTTCTCTTTCTCGTGGAATTATTTTTTATCCTCACTCTCCAAACTTCCAACGAGTAATCAATAGGAACAAATATTGTATATTTACTCTCAATATCATCAAATCTTGAGACAATATCGGAATAACCAAAACTATGCTTAACTCTATAATAATCGTATCTTCTCTTTGTGGGCTGATAAGAAGTTGACCAATACTTTCCACTTTTCTTTTCTTTTATATATATATATTTTCCCCAATCATCTTTAATTAGGTCCTGAAACCAGCGCGTAATCCGATTAAAATTTGAATGTATATACCAGGAAAATCCGCCGCCAGTCTGTGAAACAACTATTCCATATTTACCATTGCTTATAACATTTATCCAGGGTTTCGGCGTATTATGCCCTTTTATAATATAACTTCCATCTGCTCCAAAATAGCCGTATTCTGTTTCAAAATATTTTTCTTTTTTCATAATAAATCCATTAAATAATAAAAGATTATACAACTAAAAACCTTACTAATTATATTTTTTATCTACGAAAATATTTTATTTAAAATCAAAAGTCAAGAAAAAAATTTGGTTGACTTTTGGTATAAAAAAGTTATATTTATATTGAAAATATTTTCTATAAATAAAAGGGAACGAATGGCTATTACAATTCATCAAATAGCAAAGCAAAGCGGTGTCTCAATCGGAACTGTATCTAAAGTCCTTAACAACAGAGAAGGCGTTAGTGATGCTGTTAGAATTAAAGTTTTAAAAACAGCAGAGAGACTTGGTTATTTCCCATATATTAAAGCAAGAGCATCTGGTCTATTTAGAGAAAAAGGAAAATATATTGCTGAAATATTTGGCCATGCTACTTATCATCTTATTAATGAAATAAATTATGGGATAAGTAAGATTATAACTCGTTCTAAATTTTATGAGATAAAATATATTTTTGATGAAACAGAAACTTCCGGGGAAAACCGTCTAAAACTATTTTTAGAACATCTTTTACGAGATAAAGGTATATCTGGTTTAATTGTTTCATTTCTTGCGCTTGATGATAAGCTCATTAACGATTTGCTTAAAAACAATATCTATCTGGTTTTAATAAATTCAAAAAATGATGAAACATCTTATGTTACTGTTGACAATTTTAAAGCATCTTATCTTGCGACCGAATACCTTATTAAAACAGGGTGTAAACATATAGGTTTAATTATACCAGAAACCAGAAATGTTCCTGTATGGCAGGATAGAAAAGAGGGCTTTAAAAAAGCTTTACTTGACTATAATTTAACTTATTCTACTGATCTGATAGAATATGAAAATACTTTTGATATACAACAAATTAAACTTGCTACAGAAGAGTTATTAAAAAGAAACAATAATATAGATGCTATTATCTATTCAAGTGATTGGCAAGCCTACGCTGGCATTCAACTATTAAAAGAAAAAGGAATCAAAATACCTGATGATATATCTGTTATTGGCTTTGATAATTTAGAATTTAGTAGCTTAATTGAACCATCACTTACATCTGTTAAGCAACCAATGGAAGAGATGGGTAAAATCGCTGCTAATATATTACTCAAAATGATTAAAGAAAAGAAACGGATTAAAGAAAAAAAGATTTTAAATACTGAGATAGTGGTCCGTAATTCAACAAGAAGAATATAATATCTCTATATAGTTTAGAGTAGAATAATAAAAGAGAGGGTTTCATCAGCATCTGATGTTTTTTTGCACTTTGCAATTGTCGTAAAGATATATTGCTTTTCGGGAAATCACTTTCAGTAATTTTGTGAATATAATAAAAAAGAAATACAAAGATTTATAAATTTTAATATTTTGCTGCTAAAGAAACATAATAACAAAGAAATGGAAAGATGGAATTATAATTTTATGTCTTTTATTTTAAAATTATATTTGGAAGTAATAAATTGAAAATTATTGAAATATCCTAAAAGAAGTTGAAATTTTAAAAATGTGGTATAATATAAAATATATATAAAATGAAAAAATTAAGAATTAAGACTTGAAATGTAAATGTTCTAATTGTTTGTATGTATTAGATTATAATCGCTGAACAATCTTAAGGAAGAGAGGATGTGAATAAAGAAGTGAAAAAAAGTATAATTTTTATAATATTTTGGCTTTTTGGTATTGTTCTGATATTTGACAGATTATTAGCAAATTTTTCAAGTGTAATAACCTTTGGCACAGGGGTTGAATGTGGTTCCATAGCGCTTGGGGATATTAATAATGATGGTGCTTTAGATTTGATTGTCTCAGGAATGGATGACACTGGTAGTCGTAGGCTTGACAAATATATAAATGATGGGACAGGAAATTTTTCTGGACCAACATCCGTTGGCACAGGGGTCCATTATAGCTCCATAGCGCTTGGGGATATTGATAATGATGGGGCTTTGGATTTGATTGTTACAGGTACTAATGATAACAGTGGAAGGCTTGACAAATATATAAATGATGGGACAGGAAATTTTTCTGGACCAACATCCGTTGGCACAGGGGTCCATTATAGCTCCGTAGCACTTGGGGATATTAATAATGATGGTGCTTTAGATTTGATTGTCTCAGGAATGGATGACACTGGTAGTCGTAAGCTTGACAAATATATAAATGATGGAACTGGAA
>QNBN01000192.1 GCA_003645695.1 Spirochaetota bacterium
AGGAGAAAAATATAAAGCTGTATTTAACTTACCACATGGCCTGCTGTCATTTCGAACGAAGTGAGAAATCTTTAATAGCAACTATTTAGTCTCAGGATTTCTCGCCTTAAAAGGCTCGAAATGACATATGGCTGCGTTTTTGATACTTGGTGTGCAATTAAAAAGAGTATTTCCTTCTGTCATTTCGAACGAAGTGAGAAATCTATAGCAAACATCTATAGGTATCATTGCCGTAAATGTTGGATATTATGGGGTAATAAATCTGCATTTCATTTCTGAGAATAAGACCATATTTAATAAAAAATTTTAAAAAAATACTTGACAAGAAAATCTACGTATTATAAGTTAGATATAACTAACATTCTTAGTTATGGCTAACCTTTATTGAGGAATAATAATGATCCATATAATTTTAGCTTTGGTTAAAAGTAAAGGTACTTCGAGTTTGGATCAAATTGTAAGAGATAGTGGCTTTAAAAGAGAAGAAGTCATCTTAATATTGAAAAAATTGAGCTTTATTGGAAAGATAACCTTTTTAAGTTCAAGGGAAAAAGACCCTGATGTTTGTTCTGAATGTTCTATGGGAAAATTATGTCAATTTAAACTAAATAGCAAGTTGTAAATTAATGTTTAAAAATGAGAGAGGAAAATGCAAAGCAATCTAACAGAAAGCCTTGAAGATTATCTCCTTGAGATTTTTAGAATATATAATGAGAAAAAGATTGTTAGAATTAAGGATATTGCAAAAAAAAGGCATGTAAAATTACCGTCGGTGGTAAAAGCTCTTCAAGAATTATCATTACGAAAATATGTAAAACATGAGAAATATGGCCATGTTGAACTAACTGATTATGGAATTGAGAAAGCAAGAGAGATTTACGAAAAACATAGGAAAATATTTAATTTTCTCTATAGTATTCTTGGAATAAGTGCAGATATTGCTGAAAAGGATGCCCATAAAATGGAGCATTTTCTCCATGAAGATTCTATAAAACGACTTACGAACTTTACCAATTTTTTTGAAAGGATGCCAAAAGATCATTTAAAAATTTGGTATCATAGTTTTTCATACTTTGTGAAAACCGGGAAATATTATGATTTGAAAAAATTAGTTGGGGGGGATGATATGCATAAAATAAAAGAAAAAACATTAGAAGAATTGGATGTTGGTGAATCATGCAGGATTGTCAGAGTTAAAGATGGTATAGGCAGTCTTAAAAGTAAACTCCTTGATATGGGAGCTTTCCCTGGTACAATTGTAAAAATAGAAAAGAAAGCCCCTCTCGGAGATCCAATAGATATTAGAATAATGGGATATCATTTGTCCTTAAGAAAGGAAGAGGCTCGTAATATTATTGTGGAGGATATATGATGCCACTTATATACGGTGAGCCTGGAAAACAGTATGAAATAGTTTCGATTTTTGGAGGTAGAGGTTTAGCAAAAAAACTTTTGGAAATGGGTATTAGACCTGGTGAAATTATTAAAATAGTATCAAACTCATTTGGTGGTCCAATTTTACTTGCCATTAACAATTCAAGAATTGGAATTGGCAGAGGAATGGCAGGAAAAATAATCATTAAACCTTTAGAAAGGAGAGATTAAAAAGTATGAAGTTAAAAGAAAAAACTGAAATAAAAAAAGTTGCCCTTGCTGGAAATCCAAACTCAGGGAAGTCTACGATATTTAATGCACTAACTGGAGGACATGCACATGTAGGGAATTGGCCAGGTGTAACTGTGGAAAGAAAAGATGGAGAGTTCGAATATAAAGGTAAAACATTTATTGTAACTGATTTACCTGGGACTTATAGTTTAACGAGCTATTCGATTGATGAAAGGATTGCGAGAGATTTTATAGTTAAAGAGCGACCTGATGTAGTAGTTTCTATTATAGATTCAACAAATATAAAGAGAAATTTATACCATACAATTTCACTCATTGAGCTCGGTGCCAATGTAATAATAGATTTAAATATGGCGGATATTCTAGAGCAAAAAAAGATTAAGATTGATACAAAGAAAATGGAAGAGTTGCTTGGTGTCCCGGTTGTATTAACTTCAGGAACGAAGGGGTTCGGTTTAGATGAATTAAAAAATAAAATTGCAGATTATGAAGATTATAAGAGGATGCCTTTTAAAGTAGAATATGGTGATGATATTGAAAAATCAATAAAAAATATAGAGATGATGATAAATGGAATTAAAACTAAGTATTCAAAAAGATTTTTGAGTATAAAACTGCTTGAAGGTGATACAGAGATTATTGAAGAGTTGAAAGATGCAGGATATGAGGAAGCTGTTGATTTTGCTCTTAGAGAAACTGCAAAGCTGGAAAAAAAATTTAGTATTGATGTTGAAACAGAAATTGTAGAAAAGCGATATGGAATAATAGAGAGTATTGTTCATCAATGTGTGAGTAAGAAAAAGACAATAGAAGAAAAATTATCAAAATCAGATAGAATAGATAGAGTTATCACGAATAAATGGCTTGGTATTCCGATTTTTGCATTTATGATGTGGTTAACATTCCAGTTAACATTCAAAGCAGGAGGATTTATTGCAGACTATATTGATTTGTTTTTTGGATGGGTTTCCTCTTTATCATCCGATTGGTTATCTATGTTGGGGGCTCCTCAGTGGGTATCCTCTCTGGTAAGTGATGGTATAATTGGAGGAATTGGTTCAGTTATAGTTTTTTTACCCAATATAATGATTTTATTTTTAATACTTTCTTTTTTGGAAGATGTAGGATATATGGCAAGAGCGGCCTTTATTATGGATAGAATAATGCATGCAATAGGGCTTCCTGGTAAAGCGTTTATTCCAATGTTATTAGGATTTGGATGTAATGTGCCGGCTATTATGTCTGCTAGGACAATTTCTTCTGAGAGAGATAGGTTACTTACTATATTAATTAATCCTTTTATGTCATGTTCCGCGAGACTTCCTGTTTATCTTTTATTTACTGGAATCTTCTTTAAAAGAAATCAAGGCCTTGTGATATTTTCTCTGTATGTGTTTGGTATATTAGTAGCTGTTCTTTCTGCCAGGTTATTTAAGTCAATCATACCAAAGCTTAAAGGTCCTGTTTCACCATTAGTTATGGAGTTACCTCCTTATAGATTGCCATCTATAAAAGGAGTGCTAATACATATGTGGGAAAGAAGTAGTCAATTTTTGAAAAAAGCAGGGACAATTATATTTGCAGGAGTAATAATAGTGTGGTTGTTGGCAAGCTTTCCATTGGGAGTTGAATATGCAAGTAGTAAAAGCTTTATAGGTCAATTGGGTTTATTTTTAGCTCCATTATTTAAACCTGCTGGATTTCCATTTTGGCAGGCGTCTGTAGCTTTGCTCTTTGGAATTATTGCTAAGGAGATTGTAGTAGGAACTTTTGGTACCCTTTTTGGTGGCAGTGAGAAGTTGTCAATAGCATTACCCAAATATTTTACTCAGCTATCAGCTTTATCCTTTATGGTTATGAGCCTTTTATATATTCCATGTATTGCATCTATAGGTGTGATTTATAGAGAGACTAACAGTTTAAAATGGACAATTTTCTCTGTAGTATATAGTATATTAGTAGGATGGGTTAGTGCTGTTATAATTTATCAAATTGCTATAATTATCGTTTGAGAAATTGCAATTTAGCCATCAATGGTTTAATACTGAGATAGCTTTCAAGTATTTTACAGGAAAATAGGAATTTTGAGTCTTAATAATGTATTTTTATCTTACACCTTAATTCGCTAAAGCTATTACACAGGTTGTTTCTATTCATTTTTAAGATGCACATAAAGGGGTAGCTCTGTCTCTAACCTTTAAATCCATTTTTTTCTACATATGTTGTCGTATTTTAGAAAAACTTTACCAGGATTTTAATAAACGGATATTTTATTTCCCTTATCCTTAATTAAAAATCTCTTTATCTTTTTTGTAGTCGTTTTCTCAAATTCATCGTGGTGTATTACAAAGTATCTTATTCTTTTGAAGTTTGATATCTTTTTATTGTTTTCCCTAATCTCCTGCTGTAGTAACGGCATTATCTCTTCATCTTTAATGTCTTCCTCATTTTTATTGAGAAGTTTTGATAAACGTTCATAATCGGGATAGATATATGCAATAATTACCTCTTCCATTGTTTCTGGATCTCTTCCACTTTTTACTACCATTTCTTTTACTATTTCAGAGTTTGAGTAGTATGATTCAACCTCCTCAGGGTAAATATTTTTACCGTTCTTTGTAACTATTATATCTTTTTTTCTTCCAGCAATATATAAAAAATTATCTTTGTCAAGATAACCATAATCTCCGGTTAAAAAATATCCATTATAAAAGGCTTTTTCGGTAAGTTCAGGCTCTTCATAGTATCCCATCATTACATTAGGCCCTTTTACGGCAATCTCGCCTATACCATTTTCATCTTTATCCAGTATTTCAATATCACATCCAGGTGAAGGCATTCCTGCAGCACCATCTTTAAATGCCCTATCCCTATTACCGGCAAGAAAAGGTGAGCATTCAGTTATTCCATATCCCTGTATAACTCTAAATCCTATACCTCTAAAAAATCTTGATATTTCCGGTTTTACCGCAGCACCGCCGGATATAAACAAATCAAGCCTTCCACCAAAGGCATCATGAATTTCTTTAAATACTTTTCGCCTTATTTTTCTACCTTTATCTTTTCCTACTATTAACTCAATAAAGTTACAAATAGCGAGTGCAGTTTTAAATTTGATTTTAGTAGATCGATTGCTGTTAATCTTTTCATTTAATCGATTATAAAAAGCTTCTAGTAAAAGAGGAACAACATTAATGTTTGTTACTTTTGCTTCTTTTATATTTTCTCCGATCTGTTTAAGAGATTGTGCATAGGCTATTTTTGTTCCTGCATGAATCTGGCAGAGAAATCCGCAGGTGCATTCATAAACATGATGAAGAGGTAGCACGGATAAAAAGGTCATCCTATGGTCTATCCAAATTAACTGCCTCATCTGCACAATGTTTGAGGTTATATTTTTCTGAGATAGCATTACACCTTTAGGATTTCCTGTTGTTCCAGAAGTAAAAATTATCGAGGTAACTTTTTCAGGATTTATTGTTATATTATCATATCTTTTTGAACCATTAGATATGAGATTTTTCCCGATGTTGTACATTTCTTCTAATGAATATTCAAAACCTTCCTCCTTTTCAAAGGGGATAATAATTTCAAGGAAGGAATATTTATTCATTAATTTTTTAAAAATATCCCTGTATTTATTTTCAAATATTGTTCCCTTTACCTTGGCCTTTTCGATTATATTTGCCAACTCAGTTTCTTTAATATCCTTGTCTAGTGGGACAACAATAAAATTGGATGAAGTTATAGCATAGTAAGCTATTGCCCAGTTCCTGCAGTTTCTACCAATGATAGCTATTTTATCATGAGGTGCAAAACCTGCTTCAAACAAAGCCTCTCCAAGATATTTAACTCTGTTTCTAAATTCATTAAATGTAATTCCCTCATATTGGTTTTTATCATTCTTTTCGAAAAAAGAGATTTCATCACCGTATTTTTCACATGTTTTATCTAACATATCTCTAAAATCAGTTCTTTCTTCTATTTCATACAGGGGATAATGGTAATCTTTAACCAGCATAAATGGCTCCTTTGAAATGCAATAATATAGTTTATTATAATATATATGAGTATATATTTGTATTAATATTGAGTTGCATTGTATTAAATGGCAGATTGCCGCGTCATTAACTTTGTTCACTCCTCGCAATTGTAGATGTTACATAAATGAGTCCAATCTAAAAACCATTTTTATCAGTTTTTAAAAAAAATGCTAAAAGATAACTCTTTAAATATAAACAATTATATATCATGTATTATGTGAAAATTATGAAAAATAACAGTTTAAGGCCTTTTTAGAATGGACTCATTATAAAAAATGACAATTTAAGGCCTTTTTAGAGTGAATTCATAAATTGAAGACATTTTTTTATTTAGGCTATGTCCTTAATGTCATTCTCACTTCATGAGTCTACCTGTCATTTACAGCAATGACAGGTTGAATATTACCATACTCGGGATGATGTAATTCCGAGCGTAAGCGAAGCAATCTTATTAGTAAAGCAGGTGAGTATCGTCATATTTAACCATATTTC
>QNBN01000193.1 GCA_003645695.1 Spirochaetota bacterium
ACTGGGGCGAAGTCGTAACAAGGTAGCCGTACGGGAACGTGCGGCTGGATCACCTCCTTTCTACGGAGAAAACTCTCTTGATTAGAAACCTGCGCACCATTCGGTTGTCTTTTTTCTATGTTTTTTGACTTCATCAAATTCAAGTCAATCATATTCAGTGGAATGAAAATATCTCAAGAAGGTATTCCTTTAATTGTTGGGTTTAAAGAACTTGGATTTACAACATATCCAGTGACAGTTGCACTTTACGGCCTTCATCAGTATCAGAAGTATGAAAACACAAAAAATAGAGATTTTTTAAATTCAGCAATCACCTGCGGAAGGTGGCTCCTGAATAAAGGGGAAATTTTAAATAATGCCCTTCTGTGGAAACATCAATATCCCAACAGGTTTCTTAAAATGGAACCAGGATGGATATGCGGACTCACACAGGCACTTGGAGGCGCCCTTTTCCTGTACTTGAAAAGGCATTCCCATGAATTTGAAGGTAATGATACACTTGCTATTGAACCCCTATTCCATCCTGTAAGGGAAGGTGGGGTTGCAAACTCAATTGGTGACTACCACTTCCTTGAGGAGTATCCCTCAAATCCGCCATCAGCAACACTGAATGGTTTTTTATATATGCTTCTTGTGCTCCATGAGTTTGCAGAGAATGGTCATAAGAACAGCAAAGATGCATTCACTTACTATACAGAGAATTTAAAAAAACACCTTCATTTATATGACACTGGATACTGGTCATTGTACGACCTCTGGATGGTGAAAAGGCTTGCATCCAGGGAATACCACTTCCTCCACATCGGCCTTCTGGAAAGACTCTATGAGATTACTGGGGACCCGATCTTCCACCAGTATAAGAATAAATGGGGAGGATACTGGAGAAGCAGCAAATGTCGTCTGCTCTGGTTTATTTCAAAGATAAAAGAGAAGACATATATTCACAGGCATAAAAGGTAATCAGTTATATCTTAACAGCATTCCTCAAAACCCTTTCCTGATGCTCAAAATCTTCAGACATCCCAAAGACAAGTGATGATACTGCAAAGGCATGGATGTCCAGTGGATAAAGTGAATTATTTGTATTTCTTGGGATAAAATCCTCTGTGAGTAGGAATAAAGCTACATTGGGGCATATATTGTGTTCTTTCAATATTTCCACAGGTGTTTTATAACCTTTGTATCACTTTTTTCTCATAAAGTTAAAGTAGAACTGATAGGTAGAGGCTTTTGTAAGAAAATCTTCTTTTGAAGAGATTGGTTTTCTTGAATAAAATTCATCCTCTATTAACCTGTGAGATGATTCAACATCTGCATTCGCATTATGATAATGTGGAGGAATATACCTCACTTTTGTTCCCCCATTCTTTCTCAACATACCACTTAAACCCTCTGTTATGATGTATCTTTATCCCGCTGAATTCACTACCATTGTCTACCTGAATAGTTATATCATTTATTCTTATCCCATACCTGTATAAATGCTTAAATAATAGTTTAACCGCCGAATGTAGTAGTTAAAAGGACTTTGAAGATTTTTGTTAAAAGTAAGAATTTTCCGCTAGGGTTCAATATTTACAACAAAAAGGATTTGCCTTGTCCAATAATCTTATACTGAAGATTGAATGGGAAAAATTAAAGTAACCCAAAAGTATTTCATAAACTGCAAAACAAACTAAAATAAATATAGATTCTATTTATCTTATGATTATCAATTTACCTTTTCTCACTTGCCCGGATTTATCTTTTACTATGTATACATAGACTCCATTTTTTTCATTTGGATGCCAGGTAATAAGCCCATCACCATCCTCCTCCATTTTTGTCCACACTTTTCTACCTGAAATGTCATAAATCGATATTTGGGAATTTAATGGAATCCCTATAAAACTAATTAGGTTTTCCTCGCTGGTACAAAGAAAATTCGGAAATACCTTCAATGCATTCAAGTTTTTTGGGGCATATGGTCCCTTTGCGATTACAAATATACTATCAAAATCCATAGTTGAATCTGTTCCAATAGCTGCAATTTTTACATAACCACTGTAGATTCCTTTTGTTTTTCCTTCAGGAATAAAAAGCGCTAACCTCATTAAGGCTGTAGCTCCAAGTGGCAAAGAATCTGGAATATCTTCCAGCAAAAGAGTTCTTAATGTATCTTTTCCATTTGTGAGAAAAGCATTGGACAAGAAAATCGAATCTATGGTTGATGAACTTGGCCCATCATTAGTATCAGGATTTGAGAAAAAAGTGTTTGACACAACAAACTCTTTTGAAATGTACAAAGAACCTGCAGGTATTGAATCAAAATCAATAGTGTTATTTACAACGTCAGCAGAATCATTATATATATCCAAATCAACCTTAGTACCTAAGGACACATAAACAATGTTATTCATATTGTTTTTATCGTGTGTAATGCCGAATGGATCAAGATCCATACATAATAATTTATTTTTGCTCTCGAAAGTATCTCCTAAGGATATTTCAATTGATCTACTTTCATTGGCACCAACATAAAAAGATACAATGCGTAATAAATTTTTCTTTCCTCCTTTTAGAGAGTACAATCCAAGAGGACAAGCACCACCATCCTTCCCATAATTTGATAGTCTCATTTCTAATTTATTATTCAAGGGGTCAAATGTTACATCCTTACTATTTAGTGCAAAATCTTTGTCACCAGAGGAATATTCAATAAAGATATTTTTTTCTTCATGTGGAGGGATTTCAATATCGAATCTCAGAGTATCGTTCTCTACACAGTAATTAATAGGTTGATTATCCACTGTTATACGCAAAATAGGTACATTTAGTATTTCATACTTTTTTAAATGATAAGTACAAGATTTACTCGTTTCGTTGGATAAAACGATGTCGTTACCATAGAACAAAACATCTATTGAACTATCTAAATTAACCCTTTCCAAATACATTCTCTTAATTATGTAATCAAGAGATTTCCATTCAATTCCCGGAAACCACCTATTAATACTATCTGCCACAGGATTAAACTTATCGATGCCAGATTTAAATATCTGATTATGATGAGAATATAGTAATAGTGGTTTATCTAAAAATAAAGTATATTTCCACTGCCCCATACTATAAGTTAAAGGGTCGTAAGATGAACAAGGATGCCTTCTACCGACAGCAGGAAAATCTCTAAAATTCATATTTGCAGGGCGCATATCAAAATCATAGTTATTATCACTGTCACCTTGAAGATATAAAAAAGGATACGTTTGTCCATTCACGGTTGCATTGAAATTATACATTTTAAGAAGACCTAAGGTAGGAGAAAGGGATATCCCCCAGGGAAATATCATTATTTTCCCAAATTCTATACCTGTTTTTTTACTCAGTTCATACATTCTCGTTAGTCCCTCAACAATGTCACATTCCTGGTCATCAAAAGGCCGAGGGGTTTGATTTATCCATCTATTATTGTAAAGTTTATTTAATGAATCCAATTGTTCTTGAGTATAGCATATAAATTCGTAACCATCGTGATTATTCCCATGTTGAACAATGGAAAATTTGTCTGGATAATTTCTGAAAAGACTTATAACAAAGCTATCTTGAGGCCAATCAAAATACTTAGGTATGTATGCAATTGTAGTATGGAAGTTGTGTACTACCATTTCATATAAAAGGTCATGAAATATTAAATATCCATATGGCTCTATAAAGTAGGGATCATCAATAGTTAAATTCGCATATTTATGTTCGTTGTGCCAACACCTGTTCCCATTAGAATATTTTAGAAACATCATCATTGGTAAAATATTATTGAGATTACTCGCATTATAAAGCTTTGACATTCCAGAGTCTTCGATATTTTCAGTAATAATATTCCCATCCAAAAATATCTTACCCTCGCCATATTGAATGTATGAAAAAATTGTATTGTTTTGATTAACATCTGTAAGTAAATTTATACTATTCAAGGCCTGAATAGAAAATGCATTTTTAAAAGCACCACTAACTACTACACTATTAGTGAATGATGAAGTTATACTATCATTTTCGTCAGAAAAATGCCAGCCATCGTTATTCGTTATAAATTCAGTAGTTATAAATGCTGAGTCTGTAAGTAATTTAATATTGTTCAATGAACAAGAATCGTTTATTCCAGCAATAAAAAGATTGCTTCCATAGTATATTGCATTTTTCATTATATTTATCTCGTGAGAATCTATTTGAGGTGTATCTTCTAAGTTGTTGAAATCTATATAGATAGACTTAACATAATTATTCCCATTTCTGAATGTAGAATCATTTATATTGAAAGTATTTATGCTGATTTCTTTATATTTTAATCCGTAAAATTTTGCAATGTATTTAAAATTTATGTCACTGTCTTTTATATTGTTGCTATTATACAATAATATACAATCATAGAAAACCCCTGATTTACTATTTGCTGCAGTATTAAGTGAAAAAAGAACAAACAGAATAACATAAAATTTATAATTCATGTTTATTTATGCTTCTTCTTTATGATATTTTCCCCAAGAAAAAATTCGTCATAAACCCTTATTAGTTTCTTTTTTTGAATTTCCCATTGCAATAAATTACGTACCCTTCTAATGCCATATTCTCCCATTTCTTTTCTTCGTCTTTTATCCTTTAAGAGCATAAGAATCGCATCTCCAAAAGCAAATGGGTCATTGTTCTCAACATAAAATGATGCATTTTTGGCAGTATATTCTCCTTCTATACTTCTATATTGTACAATAGGTTTCCCGAGTGCCATATACTCCATTATTTTCAGTGAAGTAATTCTGTTTTGAAAATCTGAAGTTGGTTGTGGATCAATACAGATATCAACAGAAGATAAAAGAGTAAATAACCTTTTTTTATTGTATTCCGGCCCATAGAATATAAAATACTCATCAAGTTCTTTCTGGGACACCATTCTTTTAATATTATTAAGTTCAGTGCCGTTACCAATTATAAGTACTCTAAAATCATCAAATTTTTTTTGATTAACCAAGTAATCCACAGAGGTCACAAGGTTAGATAAACCATCCTGTTTATCAATCTTTCCAACATAGCCAATAATATACTTCTTTCCTTTTCTAAAATTTTTGTTCTTTCTATAAGGATGAACAACGGATATGTCTGGTCCACTCCTAACAACATGCACTTTTTTAACGTCAACATTGTTCCTTTTTAGCCCAATTTCTTTAAAAGAATTATTCGTCACTATTACAACATCTGCAAATTTATAAGAAAATTTCTCTAAAAACAAAAGTGCTTTATAAAATACGTTTTTTTTCTTAAATTTCTCAAGAAAAAGTTCTGGTGACAAATCATGGTGGTCAAATATGATTTTAATTCCTAACAATTTATAGAAAAGAAAAATTAAAATTAAAAAATCAGGCGGATTAGCAAGATGAACGATGTGAAAAGGTTCTTTTCTATAAATATTAAATGCATAGATGGAAATAAAAAAAAATGATAAAAGATATTCAATAAGTAAACTAAAAATTGAAGAACCTTCTATAAAAAATGGGTATTGATAAATATGGATTTCATCTAAGGTCTTGTATGGAACACGTTCCTTATTTGCGTTGGGACAAATTACGCTCACATTGTATCCCTGTTCTTTTATAGCCTTAGCTTCTAACCATACCCTTGTATCCTGTGGTACTTGATTATTTTCTACGACAAAAAGAACATGTTTTCTTTTATATCGCTTATGCATCTTATCCATATTTTGATAATATTTAACTTTTGAAAGATGTCAAGTATACGATTTATAGCCCTCAGGATGAATAAAAAAGAGGTATGATAATGGGTTTAAAAAGTTCACTGAAATTGCTGATATCATAGAAAATATGAAGATAAAACCTCAATCCTGCATTAAGGAGAGTTAAAATTGCGGAAAAGATGTTATAAAGGGAGTTTTTGAATTTCCATGTTTTCCTGATTTGTTCAGGATAGAGCTGTTGTTCCTACGCAGGATGTCACATATTATTACTATGAAAAATGTCACATAGTTAGGTTCAAACATATCTTCTCTGGCTAAGCAATTTTTCAATTTTTTTCTCCTTGAGGGCTTTTTTGTTTTTCTTTGAGAGTTTTGTTTTCAGTATAACATTTCCATTGTAGAGTATCCATATATATTCTTTATGTGACCATCTTATTTC
>QNBN01000194.1 GCA_003645695.1 Spirochaetota bacterium
CTCCTAATTATAGTTTTATTCATCAAAATTTTACTTATGGTTTTATTCATATAAATTGTGGTATTTTGTACCAGAATTTAATGTCTAATTAGAATACTAAAATATTCAAGGCCACTTAAATATAATTTTTTATAGGTATAAAACGAATAGGCAAAGTAAGTTTTTTATCATGATTGAAAGTTCACTTGCCTATTTCTTTATCCTATTTTTTATATTTTAATTATTTTCTAACTCAAATCACGTAACTCCAGTATATTCTCTAACTTTAAAACCTAAAAAATTTATCAACATCACTAATAACCATATTATTTACTTTCATGCATTACCATATCATGCATAAGATCTTTTAAACGTGGATAGGTTTCAATATATTTTTCTACATAATATTCATACTCTTCATGTTTTTCTATATCTGGCATAATTTTTTCCTTAACTTTAACCATTTTTTTAACACCATCTTCAATACTATTATAGTAACCAGATCCATATGATGCTAATATAGCTCCACCTAATAGAGGTGCATTGGGCTCATTTGTAAGATATATTGGAACTCCAATAACATCACTCTGTATTTGCATCCATAACCTACTTTTCGTTGCACCTCCACATGCATAAACTTCTTTAGGAGTAAAACCCGCTTTTTTAAAATATCTCATAATATGTTCTGTACCAAAAGCTACTCCTTCCATAATTGATCTATATATATGAATAGGTGTATGTTTAAGAGATAGACCCCATATTACACCACGAGCCTGAGAATCAATTAATGGATTTCTGTTCCCCTGCCAATAATTGAGAAGAATAAGTCCTTCCGATCCTGGCTTTATTTCTTTGGCAAGTTCATTTAAATAATCATATATTCCAATCCCCATATCTTCTGCTTTTTTTTCATATTTTGAAGATACAAACTGATCTTTAAACCACTTTAGTACCGAACCAGAAGAAATTTGTGCACCCTCCACAACATATAAGCCAGGCATAACGCAATCAGGAAAAGCCCCGAATATTCCCTTTTGATACATACCTTTATCTGTATGACCTAACATTAAATGCGAAGATCCAGTAATAAATGCTAATCTTCCAGGTTTAATTGCTCCAAGCCCAATCATTCCTATATATGCATCAGCCCCACCCTGTACCACTATAGTATTTTTAGAAAATCCTGTTAACGCTGCTACTTCAGGAGTAATTGTCCCTATCGGTTTTCCCAATTCCAATATATCTTGTGGAAACTTATCTATTACATCCGAAAGACCAATTTCTCTATAAAAATCTTCAGGCCAACCACCTTCTCTTTTATTATAATACCACCTTACCGTGGTATTATTTATGCTACCTACATATTTTTCTGTTAACTTATAGTTAACCCAATCTTGAAATCCACATATATACTTCGATTTCTTATAAATTTCTGGTTCATTTTCTTTTAGCCATAATGCTTTACACGGCATCCATTCAGCAGATACGCTTCCATAACCATTGTATTTCAGACTTTGAGAATCAACATTTGCAATTTTTTCAGCTTGTTTAAAAGATCTTACATCCATCCAAATAATTGCATTCCGAAGTGGATTAAAATTCCTATCTAAAGCAAGCACTGTACAACATGTCGTATCAATAGATATTGCGGGTATCGATGAAGGTGATATTCCAGAATATTTAATGATTTTTTTTGATAACTTTGTAAATGATTCCCACCATTCATCTGGGTTTTGTTCTGCCCAACCGGGTTTTGGAAAATAGGTTTTATAACTTTCTGAATCTGTATATACTATGATCCCTTCCTCATTAAAGACCGCCCCTCTTAGGGACTCCGTACCAAAATCAAAAGCCAAAAAAAATTTTTCCCTATCCATCTTGTTTTAATCCTTTATAATAATAATTTAGATTTTAAAATAACCTTATAATTTATTTTGAAAATTTTTTATCTATAATTCTATAAAATATAAAAAGTAACCATCATTTTATAATAATTTACGTTAAAATATTAGAGCTTTTTCTTAATGATTTCACATTAGGAATATATAAGAGACTATTATTTTCTAATTCTTTGCCTATTCTTTTCCAAGAAAAAGTTTATAATCATTACAAGTATAAGCATGAAACCCCACATAGATTTTCCGAAAAAAGGACTAATAGACAAAATGTTAAAACCACTTCTCAAAAATTGTAATATGAATAACGCAATTAGTACACCCAAGATAGAGCCAGATCCTCCGTACGGATCTGTTCCTCCAAGAATTGAGACTAATATAGCTTGCAGCAAATAGGCGTAACCATACCCGGGTCTTACTGAATTTACTCTAGATATCATTATTATTGATGATAGTCCCGCTAAAGCTCCAGAAATTACATAGGTCTTTATCAATATTATGCTATTATTGATTCCAGAAAACCTTGAGGCTGTTGGGTTCGAACCAACCATATACATACTTAAGCCTAAAGATGTCCTTCTTAATATTAAAGTAACCAGCAACACACACCCAATAAATATAACAAATGGCATAGGAACCTTACCGATTGTTCCGCTTCCAATAAAAAGAAATTTTTCAGGAAAATCGTTAATTCCATGACCTTTAGTTATAATAATTGCAAGCCCTAAATATAGTCCCTGAGTACCGAGAGTAGCAAGAATCGGTGTTACACCAACCTTCGCTATTAAAACTCCATTTATCAACCCACAAAACCCAGATACAATTATAGCTGCTAATATAACGAGCAAAACACCTGAAGTACTACTGACATCGATACCTATATGTCCTTTTAAAATAAGGGCAGAAATAATTCCTGTTAAACTTGCTGTTGATACAACGGATAAATCAATACCACCTGTTATCATTGTAAGCATCATGGCAATTGTAAGTAATCCAAACTCTGCCATTTGGCTGGTCATTGATTGAAAGTTAATTAATGTCAAAAACTTATTAGGTAAAAAAATAGACATTAAAATAGCTACAACTATCATTATAACAGATAAGGCAATTATGTTAGATCGTTCTCCAAACAATATTATTTCTCCTTTAATATGTCTTCTGTTTTAAATAAGATAATGTTTTTCTACCCCTAACTTTTGCTTGATAGTATGTAGCACTTACACCTAGTGTTATAATAAGACCTATGAAAAATTTATGCCAATATGATGATAATCCAATTAAAACAAGATTTTTTTCAAGAATTGTTATCATAGAAACTCCTAATAACGTTCCAATTACTGAACCCGATCCTCCTGTTATACTTGCACCTCCTAATACAACAGCAGCAATAACACTAAGTTCATCACCAACAATATACATAGGATTACTATACTGTATTAATGACACATGCATAACTCCCATAATTCCCGCTAAGAAACCAACATAACAATAAATAAAAAATTGTATTTTTACAACATTAAAACCTCCTCTCTTAGCAGCTTCTTTGTTACCACCAATTGCGTAAATACCTCTTCCAAGCATCGTAAATCTTAAAATAATCCAACTTATGATAACCACAGCTATCAAAATTATAACATATACAGACAACCATATTGAGTTCCATCACTTTTTACCAGGGTAAAAATATTCTTTGAACCAAACACCTTAAAACAATTCGGAAGTTGTCCTACATTAACAGCTTTAGTTCCAAGAAAAGTCAGAAGCGCTCCATGGAAAAAGTTTAAAGTACCTAACGTTGCTATCAAGGTCGGAAGTTCAAAAATAGAAATTAATATAGCATTTATAGCACCAAGAAGAATCCCTAAAGAACATGATATCGCAAAAGCTAAATAAATATTACTTATTCCCAAAGCATTAAGTGAATTTACAGCAACATACTCTCCCGCTATTGCTATTGCTGTAAAAGATACATCAATTCCTCCCGATAAAAGAACAATAAAAACACCCATTGCTAATATTGCAGTACCAGCACTATTTTTCAACAAATCAAATAAGTTTTCCAATGTAAAAAAAGAAGGATTTACAATTGTTAAAACAATAACAAAGACTAACAGTATTAAAAAAAGATAAAATTCATTATAACTAAAGATTTTCTTTTTCATAAACTAACCCCTTCAAACTCTTTACCTATAACTATATTAAGCAATTCATCTTCCGTAATTTGGTTAACTTTATCTATTTTCTTAATTATCCTTCCGTTTCTCATTACAATAATTCTATTACAATTTCTCAAAACCTCTGGAATCTCATCTGAAATTATAATTATACCCATCCCTTCGCTCGCTAACTTTTTTATAATTTTGTAAATATTACTCTTTGAAGCCACATCTATACCTATTGTTGGACCATCAAGAATAAATATTTTTGGATCTGTTGCAAGCCACTTCGCTAAAACAACCTTTTGTTGATTGCCTCCAGAAAGATTTCGCGCCAACAACTCCATTGAAGGTGTCTTAATATCTACATTTTTAATCCAAAATTGAGACATATCTTTTTTTTTAGCTTTATCAATTAGAAAGAATTTATTAAGCACCTTATTTAATACCGTAACAGTAATGTTGTTTTCAATCGACTGACTAAGAAATAACCCTTGAGTAAGTCTATCTTCCGGTAGATAACTAATGCCTAGGCTCTTTGCATCTTTTGGGGATTTAATATTAACCAATTTTTCGTTTACATATATTTTACCCGAATCAGCTGGATTTAAACCAAAGATAGAGAGAGCAAGCTCAGTTCGGCCAGAACCTACTAAACCAGTTATACCTAAAATCTCTCCTTCTTTTAGATCAAGTGTTATATTTTTAAAGTGACCTTTCCTCGTAAGGTTCTCTACTCTAAGTAGAGTTTTATATTTTATTGATTCTTCATATACATAATTTATATATTCAATTTTCTTTCCTGTCATTAAAAGCGTTAATTTTTCATTATCAAGATCTTCAGTTTTATAATCTCCTACCTTTTTCCCATCTCTTAAAATAGTTACTACATCAGAAATCTGGAAAATTTCACTAAGTTTGTGAGTAACAAAAAGTATAGATATTCCTTTACTTTTTAATTTTTTTATAACGGAAAAAAGATGATCAACATCATCTCTTGTAAGAGCTGTAGTTGGTTCATCCATTATTATAAGTCTCGCATCCTGTATTAAGGCCCTACATATTGCTACTGTCTGCCTCTTTGCCATTGAGAGGTTCCCAACAGTATCAGTTAGATCTATCTCTTCTCCTATTTCTCGTAGAGCATTTTGTGCAATGTTTTTAACCTCATTCCAGTTAATTATTTTTCTATCTTTTTCAACCATGTAGTTAAGCGATATATTCTCTGCAACAGTTAAATTTGGGAAAAGAGAAAGATCCTGATAGATTACCTGTATACCTTCTCTAATTGCCTCTATCGCGCGAATATGCTTATGCGGTATCCCCCTGATAATGATTTCTCCTTCATCAGGATTTTCAACACCTGCAATCACCTTAATTAGAGTCGACTTTCCGGATCCATTTTCACCTACAAGACATCTAACCTCTCCCTTTCTGATAACCATATCAACTTTATCTAGTGCTTTTACTCCTGCATAATTCTTAGAAATATTTTTTACCTCTACCAAGATCTCTTCCATATATCAATAACCTCTTATTAATTATCAAAGTATCATCTATTATTACAACATTTAACATAGATTTTAAAAATGGATGGGATGGAAAAAACATCTCCTTCCCATCCAAAACTTCATAACTTTGTTTTTACAAATTAAAGCTTATATTTCCCGTCGGGTGTCATCCATTCTTTAAGATTATCCTTATTTACATCAACCCATGCATTTCCATATATTACAGGAACTCCATATTTGTTTTTCTTTATTTTTATATTCTCATAACCAGGTTTCCCTAGATTCATACCATCTGTAATTTTTTCACCTTTAAGCACTTTATAAGCCACATTAGCTAGACAATATCCTGCATCTGCAGGAACCCAAAAGTGAATAGAAATTGCTGATCCATTCTTCAAATAATCACCTGCTACTGATGGGAGACATGTACCAAAAGCACCTACTTTGCCGATAAGGCCTTTCTCTTCAATTGCTCTCGCAGCTCCAGGCACTGTAGTCATTGCACTTCCCATAATAGCCTTTAAGTTTGGATAAGTTTTTAAGAGTTCAAGACACTTTTCATATGCAATCTTCTGATTTTCCTGCTCCTCAAATCTA
>QNBN01000195.1 GCA_003645695.1 Spirochaetota bacterium
CATTGCCTGTAAAGTGTTTTTGCCATTTTTTCGAGAGTTCGGTTCTGGCGGTGGAGCAGGTCTATTTTGTCGTCCAGAGAAGAAAGTACAGAGGCAATGGCTTTTTGCTCGGGGAGTGGGGGAAGGAAAATAGGATATTCAATAAAGTGATTAAGCCTTAACGACATTACAGTTGATCCAACAGCAACACTTTCAAAATAACTATTTTAAATTAAAATATAGTAATAAACATACTCAGGAATAGTATTATTATAGAAATCAAAAATTGTATATGCCCTTTGATGTAGATCAATTTTACCTTTAAAAAATCTTGGAATAAATTCTTTATCTTTCTCAGGAATTATTATCGCTGTTTCTTCAATTAATCAGTTTTTCCATATCTCTTGCATCAATAAAGAGGATTTCGCCCTTTCTTTGCGTTTTGTTGCGTTTCAAAAACCAGAGAGATGCAGGAATCTGTGTATTTAAAAAAAGCTTTGACAGCAAATTTACAATGCAGTCCACCAGATCCGCTTCAATAAATTTTTTTCTTATTTCATATTCTGCTGTTAGTTTGGTAGTAAGTGCGCCCTTTGCAAGTACAAAACCTGCTTTGCCATGAGGAGAAAGGTGAAAGATGAAGTGTTGGATCCAGGCATAATTTGCATTTCCCACAGGAGGCACATCATATTTCCAGCGAACATCTTTTCTCAATAACTCTCCGCTCAATCACTGTCATTAAAGGGTGGATTTGCAATAACGAAATCGGCTTTCAGGTCCTTGTGCGCATCGTTTAAAAAGTTCAATTAAACCGCCAAGACTAATGGGATCAAGATTTCCTCTTGCATAAACCTTTGGAAGCACACCTTTTAGCGAGGGGTTTTCTTTTTCGCTTAACTCCATCGCTTCATCTAATTTTTTCCCTATTTCAGGTTTTTTAGCATTTGCTTTTAGATATCCCCATCTTGCTTTTTGCGGGAGATAGAAAACATTTTCATCCCTATATTCATCAATTTATTCAGGATCAGCACCTGCATATTCACCTTCACCTTTTTTCAACTTTTCATATAAACTTTCAAAGGAATCTGAAATATAGCAAAGGAAAATAAGTCCTAACACAACATGCTTATACTCTGCAGCATCGATGTTTTTCCTTAATTTATTTGTAGCTTTCCAGAGCTGTTGTTCAAATAATTCTGTATTATTACTCTTTTTTGTAATAACCAAACCTTCATTTGTAGAAGATTTCCCTCTTTATCAAGACTAAATTTAAAAATTTTTTTATTTCATTCATTACACAACCTCTAATTTCATGTGTGTTATATCTATTCTATAAACCTTATTTACTCTTGTTGCAACAACTTCCTAATATTTATACCTTTTCCAAATTTGTTGTATCTACTTTTACATTCATCGAAGCATTCAAAAAAGAATATAGTAAATATTTCCAGCACCAAAACCTTCTTTTTTCTTTCCTGTTAATCCTCAATAGTTTATCCCCACCTTTCCCAGCTTTTTCACTTCCCAACCTTCGGGGATTATGCCGATTTCGGTTTTCTTGTAGCCGGGCGGGATTTTATGTTCAGGTTTTTCCATCTCGTGCATCTCCTGAAAAACCCTTTTTGTGTTCATTCTCATTATAGTAAATTTATTTGCGTTAAGTATTTTCATTTTTATTTTACACAAAATACTTTATGTATATTCTACTTAACACAATCATATTCCTTTTTTGTCTTCCGTAATATTGATAAGTTCTGGCAGAGCATATACTGATGGGCTTCTACCTCTTCCTTCCCTGAGCAAAACAATTAGCTTTTTTTCAAACAATTTACTTAAAAGCGTGTTACCTGTAACTCTGTTTTGTATCCTTGCCAGTTTTAAAGCAGTAGAGGAATTAATTACAGGTTGGGTAAAAAGAGCATCCAATAAAGGTATGGCGAACTGAGAATGAGTTACTTCAATAAATTTTTCTTTGAGCTCATTATAAAGATTTATGATTTTTTGTGCTTTCTGGATATTATTTTCAGATTGAACCGTGACAGCTTTTAAAAAATATTCTATCCATGATTGCCAATCATTGGATTTACTTACTCCCAAAAGCCTATCATAATACTCATCTCTATGAGCTTCTAAGTATTCGCTTATATAAAACACCGGACGACCGAGAACCTTCTTATAGTAAAGAAATAACGGAATTAAAAGTCTTCCGATTCTACCATTACCATCTAAAAATGGATGAATAATTTCAAACTGTGCATGCACTATAGCTATCTGGACAATTTTATCTGTATAATCGCTACTCATAAAATTCACTAATTTCTCCATGTATTCATCAACAACTAATGGATTAGGTGGTATAAAACGGGCTTCTTTCATTTGTGTGTCTGGAGTTCCTATCCAATTTTGTATATTACGGAACTGTCCTGGATTTTTGTTTTCTCCCCTAACACTGTTCATCAAAATAGAATGGATCTGTTTAATTAAATGGAGTGTTATGTCCCGATGTTCTAACTCACTTTCTGCTGCGAGAAGAGCCTTCCTGTAGTTAATAATTTCCTGAATATCCTGTTTTGTCCTCTCCGATTTTTCTTCAACCAGACCTGCTTCTAATTCCAAAACATCTTCCAGCGAAGCTTGTGTTCCCTCAATACGAGAAGAAATAACTGCCTCTTTAATAATTAATGGAGATAGTAAAACAGCAGGGTTGATTAGACTGCGGAGCAAACCGTCATATCTTGCTATACCGGCATGAGCCTTCCCAATTATAGGTATCAGGGATTCCCACTTAATATTTTGAGGTGGTAATTCGTGAGGCAGAAAAGGTTTTTTTACGGATTCATTCATATCTCAAACCCCATCACTTTTATATGCTCTTTCACCTTTTTTTCATACTCTTTTACTTCTTGCTCTATCTGAGGTAGAATCTCCGCATATCTTTCTGAAAGTTCTTTTATTCTTGTTTTTAAGTTCAAGATGATGTTATCAAGCTCATCATTTATATTTTCTTCTAATCGCGAAAGCCATTTCTCTTCAACAACAAGCCTTTTTACATCTTCTGCTGTTAGTTCCGCATATTTTATCAGGAGCTTATCATCAAGCTCTTTTTCTTTACCTTTTATCTGCTTTTTTACTTTGCCCTGTTCATCCAAAAGCCAAAGATACTTTTCAAGTATATCTAAATCTTCCTTAAAATCCACTGTGTTTGCCTGCAACTCTTTTATTTTTAGCTGTAAATCTTTTTTCGTGATATTTACTTTCTCATTTTTCACCTCTTCCAGTATACCTTCTTCGCCAGAGTTTTCTTCTTTAAGTTCTTCCATCTGCCTTTCTAAATCTTCACTTTTTGCTTCCAGTTCCTCAATTTCTTCTTTTTCTTTCTTGAAAAACTCATTTATTACTATTTCTTTTGGTAGAATATCGCAAGTCCAGCCTTTATCCACTTCTTTACCATTCTTATTTTTCTCAATAATTCTATAAGGCTTAGCTTCCCAGTCGTTCTCAATTATCATGTAAACATCATCTTTCATCTCTACATCCCAATTATCCAGTAATATCTGGTAAATAGCATATTCATCTACGAGTTGTTTGGGTTTAAATGCTTCAAGTAAACTTTCAGGTAATTCTTTTATAAAACCCTTTGATCTGGTATCGTTGTTAATTGCCTTAAGTAGTGAAATATTATCCTCTGCCCATTGCTTAAACACACCTAAAGTATCACTTTTAAATCCTTTTACTTCCTCGCTTTTTTCTACAAAATCCTGTAACTGTTCGATATCTATCTTTAAACCATAATAATTCTGCCCTTTTTCCTCAAATAAGTCATTTTTCAATTTTTTGAATACCTTTAGACTTTCTATATTATCGATATCTCTTTCAGAAATACCTCCATGAAGATGGGCGTATATATCCTGAATATCTTCCTCTTCAGTGTTGTCTATATATCTTGGAATATTCAGATTGTAGTCGTTATTTTCAATCTCACCGAGGTTTACCATTCTGGAATATCCGGAAATTTCTATTGTATTTACAAAGGTTGTTACTATTTTATGAATATCCCTCTCTCTTAATCTATTCTTTGCGTCCTCCTTTCTGAATCCTTTTGACGCATCAATAAAGAGTGAATTTTCGCTCTTTAAACATCTTACGATTATTTACTTAAAAAATCATCCGTATAACAATCATCGGGATTAATTCTACGATCAATTACACCAATCTCCACAAGGGTATTAATTGATTTTTCCCAATCTGATTTAGATGTATATCCAAATCCATACTTATTAACATCCTCATCAACCCAGAGTTTCAGGCTTTCCTTGAGTACCTTACGATTTATATCCACGTTTTGCGCTGATAGAGTAGGTATATACTTCTTTAGAATATCCATTACATCACCATTATTCTCGTATATATAATCAGATGCAAACTTTACAGCTCTGATGAATTTACCAACCGTTTCAGGTCTATCTTTAATCATTCTATCACCAGTTACAATAACAGCCGATACCATGGGGCTTACGTCATAAACTTTAAAAATTACGAGTTTTTTCCCCATATTTTCCAAAACAACAACCTCATTGTTTATATAAACGGCTGCAGCGTCCACTTTTCCTGATAAAAGGCTCTCTACCTGTGTATATCCAATTGATACAAGATCAATATCCTTGAGAGTAAACCCTACACTGTGCAGAAGAATGCGAATTCCAATATAGTTCGAACCATAAGGTCCTGGTATGCCAACACGGCGGTCTTTAAGATCCCGAATATTTTTTATACCTTTTCCCTGCAATGCCACAACACCAACAGGATATTTAACATACATAGAATAAACAGCTTTAACTTTTAATCCTCTGCTCCTTGCAACGATCACCTGGTCGCCATCAGATATGCCAAAATCTATTATACCCTGTGATACCAGTGACATAATATCTGTGGACATGCCATAATCAAACTTAACATTTAACCCTTCCTTTTGAAAATAACCCTTCTCTTCTGCAACATAATAAGGAGCAAATTGAACATTAGGAATGTAACCCATTGCTATCTTGATATCTTCTGCAGTAAAGGCCATGCTCCCAGATGTAAGAAAAATTAAAATAATAAATACTATACCAAGAAGTTTAAACTTTTTCATTAACATCTAAACATCCTCCATTATATTTTTTTTGTTACAGTTTTTCCCAGTATTAAGAATTCAATAAGGGAAACAATTAAATAAAAAGTAATCCCCAGCACACCCAAAAGTATAATACTCACAAACACCAGGGATGTATCAAAACTTGCTCTTGCCATATTTATCAAAGATCCCAAACCAGCAGAAGCCCCAAGAAACTCTCCAACCACTGCACCTATTACCGAAAATGTTATTCCCATCTTCAGTCCACCAAAAATAATTGGCAGAGCGGATGGTAATTCAAGTTTAAAAAATGTTTGAAACGGTCCTGCATCAAGAGCGGTAAGCAGTTCCATAATTTCACTGTCTGCTGAGCGTATGCCAACAATGCTGTTAATAAGAACAGGAAAGAATAAAACAATTGCTGCAATCAGTATCTTTGTGTTTAATCCAAATCCAAACCATATTATTATAAGCGGAGCCAGGGCAACAGTAGGAATTGCTTGAAGAGCAACGATATAAGGTGAAAGAAGCCTCTCAACTATCCTGCTCTTTGCGAGTATATAGCCCATCAAAAACCCAAGTGTTGCCCCTATTGCAAACCCGCTTAGGCTCTCTATTGTTGTTACAAGTAGGTTAGGAATGATAATTCCCTCTTTTATACCAGAAATAAATCTAATAAACACTGTTTTAGGAAGGGGAAGAATATACTCCGGAAGTTTTGCCACTCGTGATATACCTCCCCATATCAGGACAAAAATTACAAGGCCCACCGGTATTAAAAGATATTCGTAATGATTTATTAACCTCTCCTTGAGAGATTGTTTACTGCTCATAACTCTGATATCTTTAACATTCTTTTTTATTTCTTTTACCCATATATTTTTAACCCTCCGACGTACTTCGATAACCTTTTCCGTAATATACTCAGATGAAAATATATCCTCGCTTCTTCCCTTTTTTCCTACATCTATCCTTATGTCATCAACTATGCGAC
>QNBN01000196.1 GCA_003645695.1 Spirochaetota bacterium
AGGAACATTTCGAATCTTATGCTAATTCGCTTATGGAAACCGAAAAATCTGTCAGGTCAATAAACATTTTAGCAATAAGACTTAATGAACTGAAGAAACCTGTATTTAACGCATTTCTGGGTAAAGAATCGGATTTTGAAAAGACTATTATGGCTAGGGTGAAAGACTTATTAAGTGAGACAGCCTTTGGGAAAAGGCTATCGAGAGAAGTGGACACTGTAGGTGATTTTCTATGGGAAATAGCCAAAAAATACAATGAAGCTAGTTCATCCAGAGAATCATTGTATGAATGCTTTGAAAAAGCGGCTAATAGCTTGGTTAACACTGATGGTAGTAAAATTTTCAATGAGAATTTTGCCTCGGTATGGTCACAAATTGAGGCACAAGAACAAGTGCGACAAGTTGCGTCTCAGGGGCTACCATACTTCTCTCCTAATTCTAGTTCTTCAGTACAAGACCAATCGAGTAATTATGCTGCTGTTTATGTTCCAGAAACAATTGATGGTAAACGAATAGCTGAGACTTTTGAAGGTATACTTGCGAACGCTAGGATGTCCAGTCCAGAGGAAATAAAATCAAGGAATGATGACAGGATAGTATTTTTCTCTATCAAATATGGACTTACTCTTCCTCAAATAAGAGAAATAGAAATACTTTGGAGGAAATATGAAGCTTATAAAACTGAACTTGACAAAACTTACTACCCGCATACAGATAAACGAATAAGACCATTATTAAAGCCTCTAATTAGCAATATAAATAATCTTTCAGAGATTAAAAGTAATGTAGAACTTCTCCTTAGTGGTTTCCTATGGGGAGTTGTAGTTTTTTCTTATGATGATGAAGAAAAACTTTGGTCTGTTGAACTGCCAGAAGGTGCTGGTAAATCTTTCGCAAGACTCTTCCCAACTCTATTTAGCTCAGCTGTGAATGTCATTAACTATCCGGATGAAATATGGTATAGAAATTCGCCACACACTTTGAGTGAATATATATCCATAAGGATTGAAGAAGCTAAAACTTTTGCATATTCTTCACCTGAAGGTCGGAAATGTGCTGGTGAAGCTTTTAAATATGCAGGAAGGCGTCTAAAGGATGATGTTCAATTTGCAAAAATGCTAAGAGAAAAACTTAATACTATTGCTCAAGAGCTTCTTAAAGATATTGATGTAGAAGTGACAGAAGAAATGAAAAACAAATTTTTGAATGTTGTTGAAGTTCCAGAGCTCACTATTCCTGATGAAAAATACGACAATAAATCAGTCTTGTTTGTGTTTAAGGCTCCGTGTCCATTAAAAGATGAGGGATTATTATAAAGTAACATGAGATGTCCTCATGTAAAACCACGCTTCGGATGGGTTAGGTGTCCCATTTGTGGGGAAAGACTTGTTTACGCAAGTATTACCTCTCATTTTAAACTCCCAGATGGAAAGAACATTTATGTATTAGAGAATAGAGGCAAAGTAACTCTTGAACAATGGTTTTTCGAAAATTGTATAGTAATACCCGACAATATTCTTCCTGGACACAAGGGAATGATTTTTGTGGAGAAAGGTGCTCCAAATATTTTCGGGGAAATATTAGACTTACCTGAATGTAGAGAAATAAAAAAAATCAAGCTCTCAATTCCCCCAGTTATTGAGGCATATCTTCCAACAGATAAATCGATAAATATTGCTTCGACAGAAGATATACCGTTAAACTTCGATCTACCTCGTGAATTAGCGGAGTTTACTCAATTAGAAGCTTTTGGCAACAACATATCTGCGAATAATATGGAAACTTCATTTGTTATTTCCAATCCGCCGCTTTCTGAGGTAATAACTGTCAAACTAAAGATAGGATTATGGGAGTTGCCAATTAAAATAAATATAGAGAAGGATTTTATAAGGTTTTCCGGAAAACGCCATTTTATTATTCCCGAAGATGCATCTTCTTATATAAATGGTCCTATTGTCTTCCAAATAGAAGTTTCTCCTGCAGTTGAAAATTCCTCTAAATTAAATAATGTTAAAAATAAAAAAGTAAGGGTAATCAACAGAATTCCTTGGTTAGAAGTAAAACCTTCTGAATTTTATTTTAGAAGAACCATTCTTTCTCTTAATA
Source organism: Spirochaetota bacterium (assembly GCA_003645695.1). Lineage (GTDB taxonomy): Bacteria > Spirochaetota > B62-G9 > B62-G9 > B62-G9 > B62-G9. The sequence continues at coordinate 2,107 of QNBN01000196.1, forward strand.
TAAACACTAATAAAATAGATAACAATTATAGAAATATAATATGGTTGGGTTTTGAGAGCGATGGTAAAAAACAAATTTTTCCACTTACATTTGACTGGGTAAAAAGAGAAAAAGCTTCCTTTATCTCGGTAGATCTGGGAACAAGTAATACCTGCGTTTGCGTTTCGTTTTACGATGAAAAAAATGATAAGTGCCCGGTATCAATACCATTAATATCGGGGGATTCTAAGCACAGAAAAGGGGAGATCTTATCTGCGATTAAATTTGTTGACTTCAATAACGAAATATACGAATTAGGACAACATTTAGGTATATTGGAAGACAAATATATCAATGATTACTTGAAAATAGCAAAAAATTTTAAGTCCCTTCTTAATAATAATTATAAGTTGACTTATTTTGATGATTCTAATAACATACGTAAGCTTACACCTACAGATATCACCAAAATATTTATAATTAAAATTTTAGGTCATATTTTGGGTAGATTTCCTATACAGCCGAAAGAAAGTATACTTGGCTACTCTTATCCTGCAGGCTTCACAAATGGTGTTAGAAATAAACTTATTCAAATTTGGCAAGAAATTTCGAAAAATTTTACATTAGAAAGTGCTATTCCTATACTTCCTGAACCAGTTGCTCTTTTCATCGCTTACCTTCAAAAATTCCCTGAAATACTACCTGATGAAGGTTTGTTCGCAGTGTTTGATTTTGGAGGTTACACAGCGGATATTTCATTCATAGGTTTGGAGAATGAAGATTCGGAGAATATAGGTTTGGGGAATAAAAAGATTGTGGTGTTCCATTCAAGTGAGGTATTGTATAACAATATGCCTATGGGCGGAGAGCTTCTAACTTTTGAATTGAGTAAAAGACTACTTTCATTCATTAACAGATCTAATATTCCATACCCTAAGAATATTGACGAACCATCCCAGTGGACATTTGAAGAATTTAGAAATTATGCGCAATTAATATCGGTGGCAGAAGAGTATAAAACCTCTTTAATAAAAGGAACTGTAACTCGCGAACTTGTTGATGCAAGTGGCAAAGTAGAAACTTTTTCTTGGAACATGAGTGATGAAAAAATCCGACGAGAGTTAGAATCAATTTTAATAAATTTTGCTAGGCAAGGAGTTAATCAGCTTTATAAAAAATTGATTTATATATCTAAAATAATTAAAAAATCAAGTGATTTTTCGGGAAGTTATCCGTCACTATCAGGGAAAATTAAATATTTCATTGAAAATAGGAAAATTGATGCATTAGTTCTTGGGGGGAATTCTATGCGAAATCAAATTATAAGAAAAGAATTTAAGAAAAATAATTTTACAAAGAATTGTATTTATGATGCTGAGGTTATAAAATTAGGGGTTTCTTCGGGCATATCATATTCTTTGAAAACAGCTTTTAACCTTTCTATAGATATGAATTTTTGTCCAGTAAAAATAGGGATAGCATCACTTGGCGGACTTATTCCGATAATAGATATGGGCGAATATATTCCAAAGGCGAAAATCGTGAGAAATCTTTCGTGGCCCATAATGAATAATAAAATACGTATATTTTTATCTCAAAGAGAAGATAATAGGTTAGATAAATCAGGTGTTGTAACAAGGATTATAAAAACATCAAAAAAGTCGGGTAAATTGAATATTGACTTAAAAGTTTACCCGAAAGATGAACATATAGGCAATTATTTGATTAAGAAACTTATCTTGGATATTATTGATTCAGAAACAGGCAAATTAATTTATAGGGAGGAATTATAGAATGCTAATTTTGAAGATACTTGCAGTTGTTATAGTGATAATATTGGTAATATTATGTATATTATATAGAAAATTGAAAACAACGGTTAGAAAAAATCAATATTTAGATATAAAAATCAGAGAGATAGAAAATAATATACTAACAATTAAAAATATAATTGATAAAATAGAAAAAGATATTGAATGTATATATCAGAAAAAAGAATCAAAAGAAAATATTAAGACTATTGACAAATTAATCAAGAATTGGTTATTTTTTGAGCCATTATTGAAACTTGGAAATGTCACTGAGCCAGCCCTTCAGCATATATTGAAAATAAAAAATTTATATGTCAGGGCTAAGAATGGGGCCAAAAATGCTTTATTGGAATTAAAGAATATTGGTGAACCGGGCATTGATTTCATAAGAAGGTTATGGCATTCAAATTTATCTAATAACCAGCGAGAATGGTTAATTAAAAATCTATTTGAGAAAAAAGGATATTCAATTTACCAGATTTCCATTGGTACATCATTTGAGCCATCAATGATGATAAAAGTAGGAACAAAAAGGAAAGGATTTCCACCAGGAACAGTAGTAAATGTTATAAATCCACCAATAATAGATTCTGATGGTAATTGTATTGTTAAAGCGCAAGTAATTTTGGAAGGATAAATATGAATATATTGTTGACATTAATTGGGTTAATTATTTTGTTTATTGCATTTATTCTTTTTACTTTAAAAGCGATTTTGAGGAATGTAAGACAGGTAAATAATTCAATTGTGGGATTATCCAAGGAGATATTTGAATATAGAATTGACTTTCAAGATAAAATTGAACAAATATTTGATGCCGTTACTGAGCAAATATATGAGCAAATTAACTTGATTAAACTTGAGAGCGAAGAAAATCGAAAAAATTTTAGAAATACACTCAGAGATGTTTCAAATGAAATAAGTAATATGATAAATAGGCAATCCAACGAATTTTTGGAACACCTTGAGAACTACGAGGAGAAACACAATAAGCTACTTTCCCAGCTTGACTCATCTCTTGCTGCGCTTACAAGAGAAACTAGTGAGAGCATAATTAAAAATTTAGAAAATATTTTAGATTATCTAGAAGATCTGAATAAAGAAACTTCAGAAAAAATAGGAACATTGCTTAGTGAATTCAATATAGGTTCTCAGAATGTTGTCAGCAAACTCTCCTCAACTTTCTCACAGTTTAATAAGGAGGCAATTTCTTTTCAGAAAGAAATAGCGAATTACACAAAAAATGCTGAAAAAAACGTTAAAATTTTATCAAATTTACTAAATACACATACCATAAAGCTTGAAGGACTCACTGTTTTAATAAACGATTTGACAGACAAATTTAATACTTTCAATGAAATATCATTGGCTCTCAATGAAAGTGTTATAAATTTTAAAGCTATTGTTGATGCTGGAGGGGATGTTTTTAAAAAACCCTTAATCCGCCTTGAAAATACACTTAGTAGAATTCTCGATGAGTATAAAAAAGAGTTATTACGATTTAATGAATATTTAAATGGTCATATTCGAAAATCGGTTGAAAAAATGGAAGAAGAAGCAAAGTATATTTCAACTGTTTTGGGAGAGGGTCTGGAAACCTCTAATGAAGTAAAAAAGTTATCTATTGAACTTTTGGAACGCTCACGCTCTATTTTCAATGCTTTATCAGAATTAAGAGCTTTTCGAGAGTCATTCGGAAAATTGTCCGTTGAAGCAGTTGATTTTCTTAACAATTTTAAGGACATTAATGATAAACTTAAATTAACTTTGGATAAGGTTTCTGAAAATCTTGAAAAATCCCAAAAACAGATCAATCAGTATTCTGATATTATAAAAAAATTATTCGATGAAATTAGTAAGAAGAAAAAAGGATTATTCGGCATTTTATAGGTTCAAAATGTGTTATCAAGATGGTTATGATTTGAAGAACTGTCGAATCTACACCTAAACTTCTACAATTTAAGTTTGTATTCTTTTGATACCAATGCTCCGATTACTGCCCCTATGGAGTCTACCAAAAGATCGTAAGCTGAACATTCTCTCCCGGGAACGAAACTTTGATGAAATTCGTCCAACAATCCGTAAAGGACGGCAAGAAAAATTGAGATAAAAAGTGCTTTTTTGTGGTTATTTTTGCCCTTAATTATCGAGCCGAAAATCGCTGACGACAGAGCAGCATAAACAA
>QNBN01000197.1 GCA_003645695.1 Spirochaetota bacterium
AAAAGAAACATAAAAGAGGTTCTATCTTTTATTTCAAAAAGAATAAATTCTTTGTTCTGATATAAGTTGATGAACTATGATAGAAAAATATAGAACTCACTATTCAAAAGAAATAGGGAAGAAAGAATATAACAGTATAGTTTCTGTTGCCGGTTGGATTGAAGATATTAGAAATTTAGGCTCTATTGCATTTGTTATTCTGCGTGATAAACAGGGTACTCTCCAAGTGACATGTTTGAAAAAGGATGATAAAAAGTTGTTTGAAAAATTAGTTTCTCTTCCTAGAGAATCTGTGATATCTGTAAAGGGTATTTGTAAAGAGAATGAAAAAGTAAGGAATGGTTATGAAATATTACCAAAAGAAGTCGAGATTCTTTCAATATCTGATAAACCCCTACCCATGGGTGTTGTGGATAAAACAGGAATAGAATTTGAAACTAGGTTTGATAACAGGTTTATTGATTTGAGAAAAATAGAAATTCAGGCAATTTTTAAAATCAGAGACAAGGTTATAGATAGTGCAAAAGATTTTCTTAGAAAAAACGATTTTATTGAGGTTCATACACCAAAGATCATAGCAAGTGCTTCAGAGGGAGGGACAGATTTATTCAAGGTGAAATATTTTGAAAAAAATGCTTTTTTAGCACAATCTCCACAACTATATAAACAGATGCTGATGGCTACTGGCTTAGATCGAGTTTTTGAAATTGCATGGTATTTTAGGGCAGAAAAACATAACACTACTAGGCACCTAAATGAATCTACAGCTGTAGATATAGAAATGGCTTTTATTAATAGCGAAGAGGAAGTAATGAAAATTCTAGAAAATATGACCCTTGAAATGTGGAATGCTGCAAAAACATGTAAAGAAGAACTAGAGATTTTGGATATAGATTTAGAGAAAATAAATGTTCCTTTCAAAAGAGTAACATATGATGAAGTTATAGAGCTGTTAAATGAACGTGATCATAAAATAGAATGGGGTGCAGATTTCGGAAGTAAAGAAGAATCTATAATAGGTAAGATTATGGAGGAGGAAAACGAGGTTTTCTATTTTATAACCAAATATCCTCTGGAGGCAAAACCATTTTATACTATGCCATATGAGGATATGAAATATTCTCGTTCTTTTGATTTAGGTTGTAAAGGTTTGGAAATTGCCTCTGGTAGCCAACGTATTCATGATAAAAATCTACTCATAGAAAGAATTGAAAAGTGTGGTTTAAATCCTAAAGACTTTGAAAGTTACCTTAAAGCATTTCGTTATGGAATGCCTCCTCATGGTGGTTTTGGTTTTGGAATAGAAAGATTCTTAATGCAGCTTTTAAAACTAAAAAACATCAGAGAATGTATTTTATTTCCAAGAGATAGAACTCGTCTTATTCCATAAAAGTTCAGAAAAATTTATAAAATAAATTATAATATAATCTACTAATTTATAAGGATTATAGAATATTCAAGAGGGGGAGAAATGAAGAAGAAGATATTTGCAATTTTTGCTGTTGCAGCACTTTTATTGGTAACACCTGCTAGTGGATTATATGTTAAAACATCATCTTTTAAAAGAGTAGGATATATTTGCCAACCGAATGACATTAGAGAAATTAAATTCACTGAAAAAGAGATTCATCAGCTTGAAGAATTAATAAAACTTATAAAAAATCCCAAAGAAAAAAGAGAGGCAGAGGAATTATTAAATAAAATAATTTTGCAAAATGGCGTTATAGATATTGCTACTCTAAAAAGTGTTTTCAATGAGACAAATTCGCCTCATATTAATCCTGATTTTTTAGTATTAGTTTACTCGATAGTTTTGCCAAGTTCTGTTTTTGATCTCATTATAAAAAGATTAGGTTGGGTTTATGATCTTTGGCTACATTCAAAAATAATTCTAAATGATGCCCGTATCTTATTAAGAGATGCAAAAACTATACCAATTGAGTTGAAATCAGATATAGCAAAACTTACCTTCTATCTAAGGGATCTCAAAAATATAATTCAGCTATGGATCGAGGCAAAGTGGTGGCAATTATTCCTGAAATTGAAGCTGTTTATCGACCTCATAGAGGATATCCAAAGTATAATATCAAGCATTCAGGAAATTATTTCAAATCTGGAGAGAGCTAGCTCTGATGTGATAAGATTTGCCAAAGATTTAACTAACTTTGTAAAATGGGTAACAGAGGAACATTGGAAAGATAATATACTTATTGATGGTAAGGTTCTAAAAGGATTTATTGGGTATCCTGATGTAAAAGTAAGTTGTAGAGGATATACCATTACTACAGATGAAACAGGGGAATATGAAATAGTATTCCCGCCAGAGGAGGATACAGATGTGCCTGTATGGTGGATGCATAGCTGTCAAGTCACTGCTATCCCACCCAATGGTACTGAGAAAAGCAGCCCACTCCAATTATCATATGTATTCTCCGGCGGGGAGATGTATTGGATATTTATTTTTATTAGTTAAACAACACTTAAACTATAGAACATTGTTCTATATTATTTTGAAAAAAATTATAAATATGAAAATAATTACGATTTGTAAGAGAGGGAGGAAAAATAGATTTCATCACGCCATCGGTGGTGAAATCTTTATAAATAATCTGATGGAGGAGGTGAGAAGATGAAAAAAATACTATTTGCAGCAAGCGCGGCTCTTATAATGCTTTTAACAGTATTCGGCTGCGCAAATGCAGTTATGATAAAATCAGAAAAGGATAACAAGGGTACCCTTGGACCAGATGGAACGATATATGGTACTGTGTTTGGAGTGTTTGAAAACGATTGGGGAGAAGATATACAAATTCCTCTAGCAGGTGTCAAGGTAACAATCACAAGAAGTGACGGGGATTCTAGAACAGTATACACTGATGCACATGGATATTTCTCCCATACGGTAAACTTCGAAAAATATGAGAGATATACCATAGAAACAGAAACAATAGAGGGTGTAGTAATAGATGGAAAGAAATACAAGTTCTATGGTACAACAGAAAATGCAATAATTACCTGGTGGGATACATTTGTCAACGCCAAAAAGGTAGATATCTTTATGCCTGGTGAGGAGATGAAAGACAAGAGTTTAACACTGACTAACAGCCATTTCATGAAAATACTTAATGCTCTCCACACATTTTTCCCAAGTCTATTCAAAAACTTCTAGAGACAAAAAAGCATACTCTTTCCCCTCCTATTTTTTATTTTTTAAAATTAAGTAGTTTGATCAGAAAAAATCCGTGACTATTTTTAAAAGTGCAGGGGAAGGGATTTGAACCCTTGAACCCCTACGGGACAGGCCCCTCAAGCCTGCGCCTTTGACCAGACTTGGCTACCCCTGCAAATATTTTTGAAATAAAGAGTAAACCAGTATATAAAACTTGGTTAATCTGATAAAGTTAGTAGTTTCTCTCCATGTTTCGCATAGCAATTTTGACAATATTTCCTTGCTAGTAATGAATGTAAATGTTCTTCAATTCCCTCTTCTAGATAATATTCTTCACCAGTATTTATTTTATTTTTGCAAAATGTACAAACTATGTCTGTTTTCGCCTCCCTTCTAACTAGATGTGTAGCTATACCCCTTCTCATATTCTCATCAAATGTAATTTAATTTCTTATTTTCTTTTAATTTTTTCTCTCATTTCACTTTTGGTATCTATTTTGCTTTAAAGAATCAGCTTGTTTTAAGGTTTCTCTCAATAAACTTTATAAATAATTTTACCTTATTAGGAAAAATTGTTGGAAATAGCGGGGTGGGGTAGCCAGGAAATCCCGACGGGCCCATAACCCGTAGATCGGTGGTTCGAATCCACCCCCCGCTACTCTTTAAAAGAAATGTATATGTGTGTTAACTTTAAATAAGATAAATTTTTTCTTTATATTCTATATGGATAGGATTGGTAACTATGAAACTAAGCTTTTTTCAAAATATCGTAAGAATGTTGTACTCATTGCAAGTGAAGGATGGCGTAAGCATAGTCTCAATACATTATTAGAAATTGATGTTACAAAACCAAGAAAATTAATTCACAAGTGTAAAAAAATAGGTGAAGATATTTCTTTTACCGCCTGGGTGATAAAATGCATTGCACAGGCACTAAGTGAGTATAAAGAATTAAATGCATATAGGCTTGGAAGAAACAAGATTGTAATCTTCGAAGATGTTGACGTAGCTATACCGGTAGAAAAGATTGTGAATGATGAGCCTATTCCAATGGCGTATATAATCAGAAAGGCAAATGAAAAAAGTATAAAGCATATTACCAAAGAAATTAGAGACATACAAAAGGCGGAGGGAAAATCGACACAGGTCCTAATGAAAGAACTTAATTGGTTTGAAAGATTTGCCTTGAACTCGCCTTTTTTTATAAGAAAATTACTTCTAACTCTTTCAAGGAGAAGAGGGTTGTTAAAAAAGAAGTATATGGGTACAGTTGGTGTAACTTCGATTGGAATGTTTAGTAGATTTTCTGGATGGGTAATCCCTCTGGGTGGTGTTACCTCTCTTCTTGTAGCTGTAAATGGCGTTACCAAAAAACCATGTGTTGTCAACAATGAAATCAAAATACGGGAATGCCTACACCTAGTAGTAACATTTGACCATGATCTAGCCGATGGTGGGACAATAGCGAGGTTTACCAGTAGATTAGTAGAGCTAATGGAAAATGCTTTTGGATTAGAGGATAAATACTCTATTACTAAAAGCTAATAACCTGTTCTGAATTCTTTTAATACAATGGATGGAAAGCATATCTGACAGTTTCTAATTATGAAATTTGTATTTAAACAATATATGAGATATCCAAAGTAGGTAAATGCACCCCTTTTCCTCTTTCTATGTAACCAACAACCTTAACCTCAGAATAATTTGATAAGATTTCCAAGGCATGGTCTCTCTCTTTGAGAGGTAGAATGATTACAAAACCCATTCCCATATTAAATGTCTGATACATCTCCTTAGGATCAATTTCTGCTAAATCTTGTATAAACTTGAAAATATCTGGTGCATCAAAGGGGTTGTCCAAAACAAATTTTACATTTTTGTTTAATCTTAAAAGATTTCTTAATCCACCTCCGGTTATATGTGCTAGACCATGTACATCTAATTTTTTTATACATTCTAAGATTTCTTTTACATATATTTTAGTAGGTGTGAGAAGTATCTCACCAATCTTTTTATTTGGGTAAATTCCATTAGGAAATTTATCATGATATGATAGTTTATTTTTTTCAAGCACCTTTCTAACAAGTGTATATCCATTTGAATGCAACCCACTACTTTTTAATCCAATTATAATATCTCCAGGTCTTATTTTATCCCCCAAGATTAGATTATTCTTTTTTGTGTAAGCTAGACATGTTCCAGCCAAGTCAAAGCCATTTACTATATCTGGTAAGGTAGCGGTTTCACCACCAACAATAGAGATATTTGCCATTTCAGCTCCTTTTGATAGACCTTTGCCAATCTCTTCCAGTATATGTGGATCGGGTTTGTCTATAGCAATGTAATCAACAAAAGCTATTGGTTCAGCACCTACACATATAGCATCATTAACATTCATAGCAATACAATCAATACCAACTGTATCCCATTTTTTCATCTCGGAGGCTATCATTAGTTTGCTTCCTACTCCATCTGTACATAGAGCTAAAATATGCTCTCCAAATTCTATCAATCCGGCATAGTGTCCATCTAAAGGTTTGCCGAAATCCCTTCTCTTGAATTTTATATTTTGGATGAGCTTTTTTATAGCTTTTTCCTCTTTGAAGATGTCTACACCTGATTTTGCATAGGTTAGACCTTTCTTCACCAAATTTCACCCTCAAAAGAGAGAAGTAATGAATAATGATAAAGTTTTTGAATTGAGATGGAGTTTTGAAAAAGGTGAAATTATATCAAATTGGTGAAAGAAGAATAATAAAAGAGATTTCAAAGATTTTACCAGATGTAGATTTAACAGATGACTGTGCAAGAATAGCAATAGATGATAAATATCTACTTGTTTCTACAGATCTAATCTCAGAAAAAACACATATACCAAAAATTATGACCCCTTGGCAAA
>QNBN01000198.1 GCA_003645695.1 Spirochaetota bacterium
CAAGAGCAAATGCAATTATCCCCACTGCTTTAGGCCCCATATAATGAGCAACGAAGAAAAGAGAGATATAGCCCAATCCATTTATAACTAGCTGATTAAAGAATGCAAAAGATACCTTTTGTGCAATCATGTTTTTATTTTCTTTATAACCTTAGCTGGTACACCACCTACTATGGTATATGGAGGAACATCCTTTGTAACAACTGCACCCGCTCCTACCATTGCATATTCTCCAATTGTAACTCCATGAAGAATAGTAGCATTAGTCCCAACATAACATCCTTTCTTAAAAATTACTTGACCTTGTGTGACTGGAAAACCAATCTTTTTCAATAAACTTTTACCTACATCTAAGTGTGTTATGATTGTCGTCCGCATAGAAATAGTCACAGAATCTTCAATAATGATCGGTGCTTTCAAGTCAAAGAATACATCTTTACCAATATGGCAGTTATCACCTATCATCAGATTTTTGTAATTCTTACAATTATGGAAAAACAAAGAGGATTCAATATCACAATCTCTGCCAATAGTTGCGCCATTCTCTCTAAGAATTGGAATAATAGCTCTTTTATCAATAAATCTGAATAATCTATTAGCATTTTCAAAACCTAAAAAGAATTTTCTTATTGAAAAATTTAGGTTAATATATTTAATATACAATTTGGTAATATTTCTACGAATCCCTATACTCCTAATTATTAGATAAAATAGCAAATTGGGATTTAAATTTTATAATCATTTTTTCTTTCAAATAGATCTAAAATAATCGTTAAAAATCATGTAGTTCATATTATTTAGAATATAAACCATTATTGTAAACATATGATTCAGTGTAATATACTATGTAATATATTATATAAAGTGCCTTACAGTGAATTTTTTATTCTTTATCCCCCACCAGATACCAGAAAAGAAACCTTGCCATTTCTTCAGTGCTACTAAAGGTTTTAACTGTTTGAGAGAAACCAGTGAACTCCTAAAGACATCCTGCCGAAAGTGAATCCAAAAATACCTTTTAAAAAATTGTGGGGATTTATGTAATAGAATAACAAGCATTGGATTTCGAGCATCATAATATGCCTTTAATGCTGAATTTCTACCAATAGTCATACTTTCTTTGTGCCAGATTTTGGCATAAGGAGTATACATTATTTTATAGCCTAATTTCTTTGCCCTTGCCTGCCAATCATATTCTTCTGATTGTAAAAAGAACGTAGTATCATACCCTCCTATATCTCTATATAATTTCTTACTTACTAGGGTAAAAATATCATCAGCAAAACATCTTTCAGAAATGTTCTCATATTGTCCTTTATCTTCTTCTCTATTTCCAATATGGTCCCCATTCCATCTGATTTGGTCTTCTTTTTTTCCTACTGTTTGAAAAACATTGGGGCTATCATAATAGTAAACCTTCCCAGTAACAAAACCTATTTTTTCATCAGTTTCCGCTACTTTTATCAATTCTGAAATCACCTTTTTATCAGCCTTAACATCATTGTTGGTAATCAAAACATAATCAGCCTTGTTTTTATTAAAAGCAAAATCAAGACCGAAATTAAACCCTCCAGAATAGCCCCGGTTCTTTTCTATTCTAATAACCTTTGCTTTTGGGAAGTTTTTTTGAACATACTCTTTTGTCCCATCATTAGAGCCGTTATCTATAACAACGACTTCAAAATTGGGATAATCATTCTCAAGATAGGAAGAGACAGCTTCTTTTAATAAATGTTTGCCATTATAACTCAAAATTAAGACAATTACTTTAGGATATTTTTGATTCATTTGGTTAATCTAACCTTTTGGGTTACTTAGTTTGTTGAATAATTTAGATTTTTTTATCAAAATCATATAAGGCATCAATAACATAATCTATCTCTTTATCGGTTAAATCTGCATGTAAAGGAAGAGTTATAAATGTTTGCCAAATTCGTTTTGAAATTGGACATTTTGTATTGTATGGTTTAAATAATGGATGTAATGGTAACGGCATATAGTGTACCCCTGTGGCAATTCCCCTTGATTTTAGATAAATAATTAAATCGTCTCTTTTTGCGCATCTAACACCAAAAATCCAGTATACATAATCATCTGGATTGTAAGGCAGAAGAGGCTGAATATTTTTTAACCCCTTTATCCCTTCCATATATCTCTTAATACAATAACTTCTTTTTGTGTTCATTTTATCTAATTTCTTAAGTTGTGCTAAACCAATAGCAGCAGCTAAATCATTCATATTATATTTATAGCCTAAAACTGCTATTTCATAATACCAATGTTTTGAATCTTTACTTCCAGTATCTGTATATCCTTTCACCCGTCGCCAGGTATCCTTATCAATACCCACCCAACGATATGCCTTAAGAGGTTTAACTAACGCTTCATCATCTGAACATATCATTCCTCCATCCCCGGTAGTCATCAATTTTTTTTCTTCAAAGCTAAAACATCCGATATTACCCCAAGTTCCAAGTTTTTTCCCTTTATATACTCCTCCTGCACAATGAGCACAATCTTCTATAACAGCAAGCCTTTTTGCTTTAGCAAACCTCATTAAACCATCCATAGGAACAGGTTGTCCACCAAAATGGACAGGGATAACTGCTACACAGTTTTTTGTGTATTTTTTTTCTAAGTCCTCTATACTGATAGAGATTGTTTTGGCATCTACATCTACGAAAACTGGTTCCAATCTATTATATAATATTGCAGTAGCTGTAGAGGCAAAGGTAATGGCAGGAACTAAAACCTTGCTTCCTTCCTTAAATCCATAGGCAGTTAAGGACAAATGTAATGCCGCAGTTGCAGAATTGGTAGCAATGGAATTTTTTACTCCTATATACTTGCTCCATTCATTCTCAAATTCAGCAACCTTAGGACCCAAACCAATCCATGCCCTTTCAAAAGCATCTTTAATATTGTCTAATTCTTCTTGGCCAAGAGAGGGCTTAAATAATCTAATGTTCATAATGGCTCTTGGTTTAAGTGTAGATAAGAAATTATCAAATCTCTTAAGTTCTTATATCTCTTCGTTTTTAGTTTCGGGTGTTAACACATTTCCATACCCACATATCTACACTTCTATATAGCTATACCGCTTAACAAACTCCTGAAAAGTCATATTTTTCTTATCCTTCTCTGACAAAATCGGCTTTTCCACCGGCCAATCAATTCCTAAATCCTGGTCGTTCCAAAGAATACCTCCTTCATACTCCGGCGCATAACAGTTATCTACTTTATACAATACTTCTGAGTCATCGGTCAAAGTGCAGAATCCATGAGCAAAGCCTCTTGGAATAAAAATTATTTTCTTATTTTCTTCCGATAATTCAATACAGTCCCATTGGCCAAATGTCGGAGAGCCTTTTCTCAAATCCACAAATACGTCAAAAACAGCACCTCTGATACACCGGACTAACTTTGTCTCAGTATAGGGTGGGAATTGGAAATGAAGCCCTCGGATTATACCCTTTTTCTCAGAGCGGGAATGGTTTTCCTGAACCCAATTTCTGTGTATTCTATATTTTTTAAAGATTACTTCATCATAAACTCTCATAAAAAAACCTCTTTTGTCTTTATGTGGCTCTAATTGTATCTCAAATACTCCTTTTAATTTTTTTTCAAGTATTTTCATAAGCAGCCCACTTTTCCAGGTACTCATAGATTTGTTTCTTACAGAAATTATACATATCTGAATTATTTCGATAACATTTGTACCAATCAACAGTCTTACTAACTGCTTCTTCAATAGAAAAGCAAGGATTCCACCCCAGCTTAAATTTAGTTTTAGTGATGTCCAAAAACAAATGAGTTGCTTCTCGGATTGGATTTGGTTTATACTCACAAATCCAATTTTCTTTTCCATATTTTTTTAATAGTATATTGACCAATTCCTTTACAGTTATAATTGAGGATAATTCTGGTCCAAAATTCCACGCATCAGAATATTTTTCGCAATTTTCAAACATTTTAGCTCCAAGTAAAAGATAACCTCCGAGGGGTTCTAATACAAACTGCCATGGTCTAGTTGAAAATGGATTTCTAATCTGAATTGGTTCTCCCTTTTCTAATGAGCGGATGCAATCTGAAATAATTCTATTTTGTCTCCAGTCCCCACCACCAATAGCATTTCCAGCTCTCACAGAAGAAAGACCCTTACCATGATTTTTAAAATCCTGTGGGTTAAAAAAAGAATTTCTATAAGCAATTATAACTAATTCTGAACAGGCTTTACTTGCACTATAAGGATTATCACCACCTAAGGGGTCAACTTCTCTATATCCCCATACCCATTCTTTATTTTCATAACATTTATCGCTTGTAACATTAATAATTGCCCTTACGGACTTTGAATGACGACAATTTTCTAAAACATTAACAGTACCACCAACATTTATATCAAAAGTTGCTTTTGGATTGTTGTAACCGTCTATAACGAGAGGCTGAGCTGCTAGATGAAAAACAAACTTAGGTGAATATTTTTCAAATACTTCTTTTAATTTTTCATAATCTCTGATGTCCCCACGAATATCGATTATTTTAGTGGAGAGATTTGTCAAAACAAAATTATCTTTATTTGTATAAGGATTTAAAGCATATCCTATAACTTCAGCACCTAACTCATTAAGCCAAATACTTAACCATGAACCCTTAAATCCGGTATGTCCGGTAACTAAAACTCTTTTACCTTTATAGATATCTAATTCTTTTATCATAACTTTACCAAACCTTCCATTCCGGGTTTTCTATCCATAATTTATTGAGCAACATATAGTCTCTATAAGTATCCATACACTGCCAGAATCCATAATGCCTATATACGGCAAGCTGTTTCTGGTTTGCCAGGTTTTCAAGTGGCTCTCTTTCTAAATCACAAGCTGGATCTGGAGGAATCATTGATAAAAATTCTTTTTTGAATACAAAAAAACCGCCATTTATAGGTTTGTTATTATCTACAAAATCCTTAGATTTTTCCTTAAATCTTTTAACGAGATTACCGGAAACAATCAAGTCCCCAAAGCGAGAAGGGGGAAATACTCCAGTAACAGTACCAATTTTATTTTGATTTTTATGAAATGTAACTAATTTAGTGATATTCACATCACTCACTGCATCACCATAAGTAAGCATGAAATCATCTTCATTTATATATTTACCACACAGCTTAACCCTGTAACCAGTCATTGAGTTCAAGCCTGTTTCTACTAAGGTAACCTTCCAGTCATGTTCGGTATGACTGCTGTGGACTTCAATATTATCTTTGATACCGAGATTTATAGTAAAATCATTATTATAATAATGATAGTTAAGAAAGTAATTACGTATGACATCACCTTTATAACCAAGGGCCAGGATAAATTCTTTATAACCATAATGAGCATACAATTTCATAATGTGCCATAAAATTGGTTTTCCGCCAATTTCTACCATCGGCTTGGGTTTGTACTCGGTTTCTTCTCTTAGCCTTGTTCCCATTCCACCACAAAGAATAATGACTTTCATTATGGCCTCCTTATTTGCCTGTTTGGGATATCATCAGTTCAGATAGTGTTGGAATCTGCCTTGACATCGATAATTCTTCTGCTTCTCGGATAAAAAACTCAGTGATGGCAATTAAGATTGAAATAAAGAATGTTTTATAAAAATAATAAGTAAAAAAGTCCCAGGTTGAAAAATAACCTATAAGTATTCCAACCCAGACAATAGCCATTATTTTTAATGAATTTTTAAACGGATTATTATCAAATCGTTTTATGGATGTGCTTATCATAGAAAAATATTTTATAAAAAAATAAATAAATAAAGAGAGGCCAAAAATACCAAACATTAAAATGGTATTTACGAAACCTAAATTATTATTACAATACTCCATAGTGATTTCAGAAACTCCATAGCCAGTTAATGGATTTTGCTTAATTTGCTCAAGAATAATTGGGAGTTGGTCAAAAAATCTGCTCCGTGCAGTGTCTACTATATAAATATTCCCTTTTGCGATATAAGATACTTGGGATACGCGTTTCCAGGCACTTACAAGCAGCAAATCTGAAGGA
>QNBN01000199.1 GCA_003645695.1 Spirochaetota bacterium
AATAATCTGCTTTTAATCCTGACAAAATTGTACCTTGATTCAAGAGGCAGCGAGATTGCAAGACATCTTCTAGAGATAACCTTTATTAAAATGGTGCATTATCGTGAAATTATACATCCCTCCGAATTATTAGCACGTCTTGAAGCTCTTGAAAAAAGGTTGGATGGAGTAAAAACAGAGAGTAGTGATTCAAACTCTGTCAAAAGTAGGGAAGTTTTAGGGGAAAAAACTAAATTATATCAAAAAAAAGTTGTTGAATCTGCCAATAATTCTGTTTCAGGTGCAAAAGAGGTTACCAGAGAAGCTATAATAGATAAAGCTAAGGGCAATACTGCAGAGGAAAATGTGGGAATTGGTAATATTAGAGTTGGTAATGAAGATAACTTTTTAAATGCTATAATAAAATCCTTAATTTTTAGAAGAAGGGCTATTGCTGAGTTTTTACAGAGGGCAAGCCGCTATACATTTAACAAAAATACATTAAAAATATACTTTGATAAATCGCAGAAGCTGGGATATGAACATTTAAATAATGAAAATGTAAAAAAACAGCTCAGGAAAGAAATAGAGAAAATTATTGGTCAGAATATTATACTGGAGTTTTACATTGAGGATGGAGGAGGGGCAAAAGAAACTGAAGAAAAGATAATATCCCCTGATGTGGAAAAGGTTTTGCAGATATTTAAGGGAGAAATTATTTCAAATAACAATGCTAATGGAGGAAACTAATGGCTTTTAATATGAACTTTTTAAAACAGGCCCAGGAATTACAGGAAAAGATAAAAAAGATGCAGGAAGAACTGGTAAATAAGACTGCCACAGGCTCAGCTGGTGGTGACATGGTGAGAGTGACTGTAAATGGAAAACATGAGGTTATTGATATAAAAATTTCTAAAGAAGTTGTAGATCCTGAAGATATTCAGATGTTGGAAGATTTAATTGTAGCGGCGGTTAATGATGCCATGAGAAAGATTGAAGAGATTATAAAGGAAGAGATGGCGAAATTAACCGGTGGATTTAATATTCCTGGATTAGAGTTGCCCTTTTAGATGATCAAGAATAAAACAATCTCACAACTAATATCAGAATTTTCAAAATTACCTGGGATCGGTAGAAAGACTGCAGAACGTCTCGCATATTATATAATAAAGGAAAAGAAAGAGGATGCCCGGAAACTTGCAGAGGCAATAGTTAAGGTTAAGGATAAAATAGGTTTTTGCAAAATATGTTTTAACTATGCGGAAAATGATGTTTGTGACATTTGCAGTGATCCTTCGAGAGATAAAAAAACAATCTGTGTTGTTGAAGAACCTCGAGATATTTGGGCTTTCGAGAATGCCGGAAGTTACGGAGGTTTGTATCATGTGCTTTTAGGTGTTATATCTCCTCTGGATGGTGTGGGGCCAGATGACATTAAAATAAGAGAACTACTTAGAAGACTGGAATCAGGAGAAGTAGAAGAGGTTATAATAGCTACTTCTCCAACAGTTGAAGGTGATGCAACGGCAATCTATCTTTCAAAAATAATTAAACCACTTGGTATAAAGGTTACAAGAATAGCCAGCGGGTTACCTGCTGGTGGCGAGATAGAGTATGCAGATTCTATAACTCTTATAAAGGCTATTCAGGGTAGAAGGCCAATTTAATAGTATTATAGGCAAAAAGGGATTATGTTTTTTGTTTCCCCTGCCCACCGGTACCGATTTTTATGAGGTGTTTGCTTTTATGACAGGGAAAGAGAGGGTAAATAGGTCAATGAGACATGAGGAGGTCGACAGAACTCCTGTTTTTTGCCAGCTTTCACTAGGCCATTATATGATAAACACATCCTTTGAACCCTATATGATATGGTTTTCTCCAGAAACTTTTGCTGACTCGCTTGTAATGCTTGCAGATAGATATAATTTTGATGGTATACTCGTAAATCTACCGGGAAGGTGCAGGAATTGGAAGAAGCATATCGTAGATATTGAGAGAAAAGATGGAAAAACAGTTATACACTGGGATGATAGTTCATATTCAATTTGTCCTGATGATGATAATGTTCATCATTTTAGAACCGATAAATTGCCAATCTTTGATGAAGTAGATCCTGATCTCCTATTCTATATTGAACCTCATGATGTAACAGGGATTAAATATCCTTACTACTATGGTTTTAAGAAAGAATATAGGCCCCACGACGAGAGGTTTTTCCCTGATTATATTCTTGATACATTGAAAGCGGTTATAAATAAAAGTGAAGGGTATTTTCATATCTCTTCTGAAATTTTTTCCCCCTTTACACAGATTATGGAGCTGTTTGGTTATACTGAAGCTCTAATGGCCTTGATAGATAATCCGGTAAAATGTGAAAAGATCCTTGAAAAGCTTGCACTAGGTACCGCAACACTCGCTAAACTTCAAAGCACTGTGGAGATCGATGCTGTTCTTATATCTTCCGCGTTTGCTGGAGGTGGATTTATATCAAGGGAACATTACAAACGTTTTGTGTTGCCATATGAAAAATACGTAGTTGAAGAACTCCACAGAATTTGCAGTTTACCAATCTATGTTCATACCTGTGGTGCTATAGGAGATAGAATAGATTTAATGGTTGAAGCCGGGTATGATGGAATAGATACAATGGATCCACCCCCATTAGGCAATACTGATATTGCAGAAGTTAAAAAGAAGTTTGGGGAGGTCTTATTTCTTAAAGGTAACATGGATCCCGTGAATATAATGTTGAAAGGTACAAAAGATCAGGTCTACAACGAGGCCAGGAGGCTTATAAGAGTTGCTGGATACAATAGCGGATATATTCTTTCTACTGCGTGCTCAATATCACCAAAGGCTGATCCTGAAAATATTAAAATGCTCTATAAAGCAAGCATTGATTCCATATAAGAATAACATTATACTTTAAAAATCAGATAAATTTAATTACTAATCTACAGGAGGAATGAATGAAGGTAAAAGCTGTTGTTGATCCAGGTATATGTGGGTTTAAAGGAGAGGTGTTTGCATCATCGAAGGAAGAGATGGGCTTGGTGGATATTGAAATCAAAACCGAATGTCCTAATTTAAAAAAAATGGATAGTAAGTTTGAATTAAATGCATTTAACATCACGAAGGATGGATGTGATACGGAGATTTTCAAGAAGGTCCTGGAAATCTCACCCCCTATGTGTTGTCCATGTCCCTATTTAAATGCAGTGCATTCTGTAGCAAAGATAGCTTCGGGACTTGCGTTACCAAAGGATATAGTTATAAACCTAACAAAAGAAGAATAATTTCGGGGTAACTTAATAGAGTTTTACTAAATTGGATAGAGCAGTAAAATTATGGTCATTGAAGAATGCTTCAGCGAAAAATGCTTCAATGCCCTTTGAAACCTTATAAATTAAAATGCTAATCGAATCTGTAATAACCAACTTTCTTGAGTTCAGGTGTAAGCTTTGCTACAGTTTCTTTATAGTGTTTCAAGATATCATCATTAAAAACCTTGTAGAAATCACCATTTGTAAGGTTTAAAATGTCTTCATAGGTTATATATTTAAAGTAAAAACCCCTTTTATTTCCATATGGGATTACCTCAGGTTTTTCAGTTATTAGAAATTGTGTATTGTCCTCAGTTTCGTAAAGTTTAATTGATTTACATGAACCTATTAGAACATCTTTTGATTCGAGAGAAACCCTCAGTATAAGATTGTTGGTGTACAGTATTGAATCACTTATCACCATTGTTATGAACTTTGGTCCATATTCTGTGATATAAGAGGAAAAGAGTTTGTTTAATTTTAAACCAAAGTTAGGTTTCTCACCAGGAAATGAATGTTGATTGTACTTCATAGCATTACCACGTTTTAATTTATTAGATTGTATTTCAGGAGAAATAACGTTACCCCCCATCTCGGAGGGTCTCAGTTCAGGTTTTTTTATTATTCCTCCCTGATTTTTCTGATTAGGCCCTTTATCTAAAGTTTCGTTTTTTTGATTTAAATTATCAAGTCTTTTTTTTATCGTTTCTAATCTTTTTGATATATCGTTTATTGAACCTTTAAGCTCTATGTATATGTTTTTCAGTTTCGCTGATAATTTTTCTGTTTCTTTTTGAGTTATTACAGCCTCTTCTACGATTTTATATATATCCCCCCTTTCCTCCTGGCTTAAATTATCTGCAATGGAAAAGAGCGGAAGTATTGTTTTTTTTACAATATCATTTGGTTTATATTTTCGAAGAAGCTCTATTACCTTTTTCTGAAATTCACCCTTTGTCATACCTTTTTATATCCTCTGTCAATAATATAGCATAAATACAGGCAAAAAACAAAAGTTTTGAATCTATCTTACTTAACTTTAGAATATTTTCGCACCTTTTTAAAATTAATGCAACCAGTTTTTTATTATTACCTCAAGTTTACATCCCTATTAATTGTCTTTTCAGGTTTTTATTTGTAAAATTAGATTTAATTCAATATTAAACTAAATCAGGAGGCGTATATGAATGGAAATATGGGAGAAGTAAAATATAGAGAGGAAGATGCAACACCATTGAGGAGAGCGATTGCCCGAAAGATGACCGAGAGCAAAACTGCAGTTCCACATTTTTATCTAAAAGTTGATGTTGATATGGAAAATCTTATCATATTCAGAAATGAAATCAACAATAAACTGGGATTTAAAGTTAGCTACAATGATATATTGATGAAAGCGGTTGCTCATGTTTTTACAAATTATCCTGAATATAACGTATCCTATAGTGATGGTAAAATCCGATATTATGAAAGTGTAAATATCAGCCTTGCTGTTGCTGTTGAAGGAGGACTACTTACTCCAACGATACTTGAATGTGAAAAAAAGAGTATTGAGCAGATAAGCAAAAATGCAAAGGTTTTAATTGAAAAGGCGCGAAATAAAAAATTGAGGGCAAGAGAGCAGATGGGTGGAGTATTTACAATAACAAACCTGGGAATGTTTGGGATAGATGAGTTTTCTGCAATAATAAATCCCCCTCAATCTATGATTCTTGCTGTTGGAGCTATCAGAGATGAAGCTATAGTAAAACAAGGACAGATTGTTCCTGGCAAAAGGATGAAGATGACTCTTTCTGTTGATCATAGAGCGCTTGATGGTGCAATGGCAGCTGTTTTTCTTGATAATCTAAGAAAAACTCTGGAAAACCCAGATATGTTAAAATAAGCCTGAGTAAAAACTGGAATATATAAACTCCCAATTGAGAGAAAATATGAATGTAGTATTTATGCATTATCACTTTAGATCAGGTGGTGTTACTTCTGTTATCCTCAGACATATAAGATGCCTGAAGGGCATAATTAATCCTTTTTTGATAGTTGGAGAGATCCCTGAAGTACAGGTGGATATTCCTTATAAAGTTATTCCATCACTGGCTTATGATAGGGATAGAACTGATATACTTGGACCTGAAGAGATTGCCGATAAGATTTTGAAAGCCGTTAAAAAGCATTTTGGAAGTAAATCTGACCTATATCATATCCATAATCCAACGTTGGGGAAAAATAAAAATTATATTGAGGTTATTAATCGTATAATCGAGGATGGCAATAAGGTTTTACTCCATATACATGATTTTGCTGAGGACGGAAGAGCTGATAATTATCAACCCCAACCATATCCATCCAATGTACATTATGCTGTTTTAAACGAAAGGGATTACAGAATACTCAAAAAATCTGGACTAACTTCAAAGGGGTTGCATTTAATACCAAATCCCGTAGAATTACCGGATAAGTATGATATAGATTATCCCTTGGAAAGCAACAATCTTATTCTATACCCTGTAAGAGCTATAAGGAGGAAGAATATCGGAGAGGCTGTTTTATTGTCTCTGTTTATTAAAGCTGGCGATTTTATTGGAATTACTCTTGAACCAACATCCAGGATTGACCTTGTTAATTATAAAAAGTGGATTGAGTTTTCAAAAGAAAGAGGTTTACCCGTGAAATTCGGAATAGGAATTAATAACGATTTTATGAACCTGGTAAA
>QNBN01000200.1 GCA_003645695.1 Spirochaetota bacterium
ACGATTTTCATACATTGTTAGTCATTTTGAACCAAGATATTCTTCGTAACTACTGTTCCGTCAAAAGAGAAAAACTTTAAAAACCTGAATAGATACTAAAAATTTAATAAAAGCAAAAATTTGCATTGTTGGATTAGGGCCGGCAGGTATTGGTACTGCATTTACTTTTTGGAAACACGGATTTGCAAAAAATTTGATTTGTATAGACGCTGGCAACTTGAATAATAGAAATTGTCCTGTCCTCTTTAATCAAGAATGCATAAAAATAGAACCCTGTCAAGTCCTAAGTGGTTTAGGAGGTTGTTCTCTATTTGGTGGAAAAATTAGTCATTTTCCTGCAGGAAGCGGTCTTGTAAATATTTTGGGGTCAAAGGAAAAAGCTTTAAAGGAAATAGAGAAGGCATTCAAGTACATAGCTCATAACATATTTTTAGAGGGAACAGAAATGACAAATAAAGATATTGAAGAAGCGAGGGAATTTTTCAATCAATTGGGATTTAAGTACAAGCATTATAATGTTTACACATATAATGCAAAAGATTTGAGAAAAATGTTTCATAATGTAATTTCTTCTCTTGTATCTGATGGGGCAAGAATATCTTTTAATACTCATATGATTGATATAGAAATAGAAAAAGACAATTTTATAGTATCAGCTAAGCAAGCTGGAAAAAATATTGTTATCCATACAGATTACTTAGTGATTGGTGTTGGGCGTTTGGGAATTTCTTTACTAAAGGGACTGAATTCTAAATTTAAACTCGGGGGCAAGAAAAATCATTTAGAAGCAGGAGTAAGAATAGAATTTCCAACGAGGTTATGTCCAGATATTGACAAGTACCACAAAGACTTAAAACTTTTGTTCGGTGATTCTAGAACCTATTGTCTTTGTAAGAATGGGAAAATTGCCATATACAATATAGATGAGGTATGCTTTACTGAAGGTTACTTTACTCCCAAGTCTTCAACTGATTTGACAAACATTGGTATTCTAGTTAGGCTAAAACCATCCTTACATAATGACAAGATTTTATATGAGATTAAAAAAAGGATTTTGGATCTAACTAAAGGAAAACCTGGCGCACAAAGGTTGAGCGAATATTTAGGGGAGGTTCATGGTCGTCAAACGGCTAATCAGTCGTTTAAAACTTCCATATCCTACTGGGAAAATGTGGATATTAGTAAACTTTTTCCTCCTTCTATTTCAGAAAAAATAAAAAATGCCGTCTATTACTTTGTTGATAGAATATTTCCTAAGGACTTTTGGGAAAACATAGTTGTTTTTGCCCCAGAAATTCATTATACTGGTCTTTCTTTTCCTGTAAAATCTGACTTTTCGGTCATTCCAAAAATGTATTTAATAGGTGAATGTACAGGGAAGTTTCGGGGGGTATTACAATCTTTTACTTCAGGCATGTTTTGTGCAGAAAGTATTATTGGTGAGATATATGATGAAAGAACACAATAAAAGAAAGTTGATGAAGAAAGAAAGATATATTTACGACGCTCTTTATGGTATAATATATTTATCAGATTTCATTTGGGATATTATTTCTTGTTCAGAGCTTCAACGCCTTCGCGAAGTAAGACTTTGTAACATAAATTCTTTGTGCTTAACTGGAGGCGCAAATATTAATAGATATGAGCATGCCATAGGAACTTGTTATCTTGCAAAAATTTGTCTTGAGAATTGGCCTCCGTTAAATCCTATAACTAAAGAAGAAGAAGTGCATTTTTTGTTAGCTGCACTATTACATGATGTAGTAAGCGGAGCGTTTGGGCATTCAATAGAATATATCGAAGGCTTCAAGCATGAAGAAGATTTTATATATGCTGTGACAGGAAAAAAAGGTGGCGAATATGAATATATGACTGTGTCAACCGAACCTATATTTTTTGGAATGCCAAGAGAATTTGTATCTAGGTTGGAAGATTTAGAAAAGAATTTAAAAAAGAGATATAAAGAGAAGGTGGAAATTAATGTAAAAAAGATAGGAGAAATCATTGCCGGGAGAGGACGTTTTGGCCCTTTATTAAATAGCATTATGGACTTGGATAATATTGATAATGTTTTTAGACTTGCCTATCACATAGGGTTAGTAAAATCTGGTGAAGTTCCTCTAAAGTTAGCAAAATCCCTTTATATAAAAGGTAAAAAATTAGTTGTAAAAAGAGAAGCGATTCCTTTAATTAAGGAATGGTATAATGTAAGAAAAAAACTATATTCATTTTTATTACTAAATCCAGAAGAGTTTTCTGCTAAATGCATGCTCACTGAAGCAATAGAACTGGCTAAACTAAAAGAAAGAAAACTATTTAGGTGGTACTATGTAGATTTTGAACTTTTAGAAAAAGTGTCTAGGATCCCTCTCGTGGAAATTCCGGTAAAAAAGCCAGTTCCAGCAAATCTGGAGTTCACGCTAAATATAAATTTTAAAAAAGAGTTAGACAAACTAATTATTTCTGAAGACTTGAAGTCAATATTACTTGAACAATATGACATTAAGCTCTCATCCTCAGCGACTGTTGAAAAAAATGAAGACGGTTGGAAAATAAGAGATAAAGGGAAAGAGTATCTCATTAAGGAAAAAAGAGAAGGGCTTCTCATCTACCAAATTGTTAAAAGAGGAGAAAATATTTCAACTATAATCTCTCGGCTCATGAAAGGGGAGTTGTATGGATGTATTGGTATTTTTTCTACTTCAAGAACTGAAAAAGCCAATACTTTTTTCGATTTTAGCAAAAAACGTGAATTGGAAGACGAATTATCCAGCATAATTAGAGAAAAATATGGATCAATTTTATCGAAATTAAAAAATGTAATGACCGCTATTCATCCGATAATAGATGTAAACAAAACAGAAAGACAAGTTATTATTGATACTGATGATGGAGAAACCATTAAAGTAGGCGAATCATCTAAACAACTCCTTATTGGTGTTTTTTTCCGAAATAAAGAATTGAATATATATGATTTATATTCGCTAAACGAAAAACACCCCAAAAAGTTAAAAAAGGTTAAGGAAGAAGTTTATAAGTATTTAGTAAAGATCTTAGATGACAAAAACATTAAAAGATTAGAGTTATATGGTGAGGTCAATGGGTATGGATGAAAAAGCGCTCGTAAAAGAGGCCGACGAGGTTAGAAGCGTTTTAAGAAATATTAATTGGGATTTTAATCAAAAAGTTTCTTTTCCACCTTCTGGAGTTAAACCGTTTAATTGTAGAAAACATCACTGGTTTCCTGCAACATTTGTCCCTGAAATACCATTTACATTAATTGAGGTGTTAACATATCCACAGGCAGTGGTTTATGATCCTTTCGCAGGGATAGGAACTACATATTTTCAAGCCCTTTTACTTTGTAGAAGACCATTAGCTACAGAAATTTGTAGAGTGGCAATAGAATATATGCAATCATTGCTTGTTTTATTTAATCCCAATATAGAGCATAAAATATTAAAAGAAAAAATCAAAAATATTCTCACTGACTTTGATCCGGGTAAAGATTATATTGGAAGTGTGTCAGCCACATTAATAAAAAAATTAAAACCTTGGTATTCAGAAAATGTATTAAATCAATTAGCATTTCTTTTTGTTAAAGAAGCAAACTGTCAAGATAATACATTGAAATCAGCTATGCGGATAAGCATCTCATATATTTTAAAAACTGAAAGTGCTCAAGATAAGGGTTGGGGATGCATTGCTGATAACGTATTGCCTAAAAATTATCAGATAGAAAACTCAAAAAATAAAAATGCTCTATATCTTTTTGAAAAACGTATAAATAACTTACTAAATGATATTTCAGAACATTTAAAGTATGTTCCTAAAGAGTATAAACAATTATATCAGGATATAAAGGAACAAAACACTATATTTTATGAGGATGTCAGAAAATGTGCAGAGATACCGAATGAATCTGTTGATCTTGTGGTCACATCGCCACCTTATCCTAACATGACTGATTATGTTAAATCACAACGCTTATCTTATTATTTTTTAGGATTTGATTTAAACAAAGACCTAATGAAAGAAATATGTGCAAGAAGTAAGAGATCGAGAAAGAACGCACTGCAGGACTACCTTTATGATATGAATATGTCTATTAAGAACATTTCTAAGAAGTTAAAAATAGGCGGCTATGCATGTTTTATTATGCCCACATTTACAGAAAATAATAAAAATAATAGAGAGAGAAAGCTTATTGTTGATAAAGTAATGGAAAGCACAATGGAATATGGCCTTTTTTTAGTAGACGAATATGAGAGAATATTGCCCTCAATACGAAGGTCACACAATATCAAGTGGGCTACGCTTGAAAAGGAAAAGATATACATATTCAGAAAGGAGGGATAAAATATGGAGTATAAAGGAATCATAGTTACAGGCACAAGCGGATCTGGGAAATCTACAGTAGCCAGTAAACTTTGTGAGAAATTCGATATTTTTCAAAGAGTTCAGTCCGCAACTACACGGGAGAAAAGAAATGATGATGAAACCGGTACATATGTGTATTTGAGTAAAGAAGAATTTAGCAATTTAGAAAAAGAAGGTAAATTTATAACAACATCTCCTTACAGAGGGAAGAAATATGGAATAAAAGTTGAGGATTACAAAAAAGTAACGCAGAGAGGAAAAGTTCCTGTTATGGTTTTAACACCTGAAGCGGCCAATCAATTAGATAAGATTTCGCAGATGAAAAATAAGTTTATGATAATATTCTTGGATGCATCTGACGACACACTTGATAAACGGCTGGAAAAGAGAGGAGAGAATCTTGACACAGCACGAACACAAAGAGAAATAGATAGGAGATACAAAGATGAAATGTGGAAAAAAGAAAATTGTCCTATTTACTGTATAAAAAATGAAGATACTACTTCTGTAGATGATATTATAGATTTGATTTATTATCTCTATGAATATCGAAATACTGGAGGACTTCTCCCTAAGAAGCTAATTGAACTCATGATAAGGTGTGGATTGCTGTTAGAAGATGCTACACCTGATAACATTGAAGGAGCATCATATGATTTACGAGTAGGAGACGAATATTTTCATGATGGAGAAATAAAACAATTAACAGACCAACATCCATTTATTGTGATGAAACCCGGCGATTATGTTCTTGTATCAAGTAAAGAAATAGCTAATTTGCCTAAAAATGTAGCAGGAAGATTTGATCTATCTGTAAGTTTATTTTGTAAAGGAGCAATACTATCTAATGGGCCACAAATAGATCCAGGATTTAGAGGAAGGTTATATTGTCTTATATTTAATACTTCAAACAAAGAAATTCAATTAAAGCGAGGAGAACATTTTGCAACTATAGAATTTATAATATTAGTAGATCACACTTTGCCATATACTGGAAAATATCAAAACAAACTAAAAATGAAGGATTATCTTCCAGAGGTGGTTAAGGCAAGTGCTATTAATCAATTAATACAAGATGTGGAAAAATTAAAAAGGGCAAAATGGTTTGAAAAATATTTACCTCTTATTTTATCCGCTCTTGCCATTGTTGCAAGCATTGTAATGGGGGTGATACTATTCTTTATCAAAAAATAAAAATAATGGCACTTCTTCGCCTAACAGCGGACATATGGCTGCGGTGCTTCGCACCTTTCGTATGCCCGCAAGTCGTTAGGCGACATAGCAAAAGGAGGATACCAAAATGACAGATAATATGAATGTTAAAAACTTAGTAGAAGGCGTATATAAAGGAGAAATTGTTTTACCAGATTTCCAGAGAAGTTTCGTTTGGGAGCCAGAAGGTGTAAGGGAATTGTTAGTGTCTGTCCTTGGAGACTATTTTATAGGTGTCATGTTAGTTCTCGAAATTTTCAAAGGTGATTCTCCCTTTGCATTGAGGCTATTTGAAGGTGTAGAGAAGGTGAATGGAGCAGCTAAGATACAATCAATCGTTAAAATAATTCTTGATGGCCA
>QNBN01000201.1 GCA_003645695.1 Spirochaetota bacterium
GTCAATCCCGTAATTGCCACAAGGCTTTTGAGCCAACTTCTCAATAAGAGGATGACCTCCTTTCCAGCATCAGTATTAAACCGTAATATTTTTATAAAAACAATTTAACTCCCTGACTTTTTTGATTTCTTTCGGATATATATAAGTTAAACTTTGACGGGCACAACAGGAGTTAAAACTATGATGGAGGGTTTTTCTGAAATACTGACCCCTGAGGGAACTGTAAAATAATTTAAAAAGAGGTGAGACATGAGGATAAAAACAAAGACCAATGATCGTCCAGAGGGAAGTATATATGAACAGTTCGCATATCTTCCTCATTTGGGAATATCTGAACTGTTCGGATATGAACGAGTTGTCTGAAATTCGGCTCGGCGGCTTAAAAGGAGGTGAAAATATGAACGAGGAAATACAAAACCGAGAAGAAGAACTAATCTTAGAAGAAACGATTGAGGAAGAACCTATAGAAATACCTGAAGGTGAAAAGCGAGTTTCTAGCATTCCAAAAGATCCACGAATTCGAGATCTATTTGAAGATTGGCAAGATGGGGATCTAATTCTTGATCCTGAATTTCAAAGAAGATATGTTTGGGATAATAAGAAGGCGAGTTTATTAATAGAATCTGTGTTATTAGAAGTCCCAATCCCTGTCATCTACTTGGCAGAAGAAGATGATGGTAAGCTTACGGTAATTGATGGGCAACAAAGATTGCGTTCTCTGTTTAGATTTCTGAATAATGAATTTAAGCTCAGTGGATTGTCTGTATTATCTCATCTTAACGGAAAACATTTTAGAGATCTAGATAAAAATCTCCAAAGACAAATAAAAAAATTTCCTTTGCGTGTTATAGAAATACGAAAAGAATCACATCCGGACGTTAAATTTGAAATATTTGAAAGATTAAATGTAGGTGCTGTTAAACTTAATGATCAAGAATTAAGGAATTGTATCTATAGAGGAAGATATAACGATCTGATAAAAGAACTAGCAGAGGATAAAGATTTCCTCTTCTTATTAGGACTAAAAGAGCCTCATAAAAGAATGTATGACAGAGAGCTAGTATTACATTTTTTAGCTTTCTATAATCAGACCTATTTGAAGTATAAACCGCCCATGAAACAATTTTTAAACAAAGAGATGGAAAACAACAAGAATATTTCAGATGAGAAAATGAAGGAGTTGAGAAAAGTTTTCAAAGAAACAGTTTCACTAGTAAAAAGTGTATTTGGAGACAAAGCATTTAGAAGATTTATTTCCGGGGATGAAAAGGATCCCAATGGGAGATGGGAAATAAGGAAAATTAATGTAGGTTTGTTCGAAATTATTATGTTTGGATTTAGCAGATATAATAAAAATCAAATAATACCTCTAAGTGATGTGATCAGAGAAGAATTACTTCATATGATGACTTCTGACAAGGAATTTATTGATTCTATTAGTGGTTCCGGAACTACAAGTACTGCGAAAGTAACTACAAGATTTAAAAAATGGCTTGATGCTTTAGAAAAGATTGTTGGTATGCCTAAAACTGAGCCAAGAACCTTTAGTTGGAAACTTAAGAAACAACTTTATGAACAAAACCCGGTTTGCGCTATTTGTGGTAATCAGATCACGGTCATGGATGATGCGGCTATAGATCACATTGAACATTATTGGAGAGGTGGGAAAACTATACCTTCAAATGCACGATTAGTTCATCGATATTGTAACCTTAAAAGAGGAGGAAGAAACGATGATTGATATGCTGCCGAGCCGAACTCTCCACTCGCTAACGCTCGCTTCGGTGTTATCGCACTTGGACAACAGGCGAGTATCTGGCTTCGGCTATCGCCTATGCCCAAGTCCTCGCTTCGCTCGGACTTCAGATACCCGCAGAACGTTATACGCTATCCATTAGGAGGTGTGATATATGGAACTAAATTTGAGAAGGGACTTAAGGAAACATGTACCTTTAAGGGAACTCCATTTTTTTATAGCAAATAAAACAGGAGAAGAACCTAGAGGATACATTACAAAAGAAGCGCTAATAACAAAAATAGAAGAACTGGCTAATAAGAATCCAGAAATAATCCAAGATGTCAAAGAATTGTTAATAAGATATATGTTTGCGGGAAAGGGCTCAGTTTCTTGGAGTATTCCATCAGAAACTATAGAATTTAGTAAAGAAGATATTGAAAATCTTATAGTTAAAAAATCAGAGGGAAATCCCTTTGTTGAAGAATTGAGACCACCTATTACCAGTAAACCGGCTTTAAATAAAGCATTCTGGTTGAGGGACAATTTACTTAAATTGGAATTTGTATACGCAGATAGAACCTATTTCATAGAAGAAAATTATGAGATCAGAGAAATTAGACCAACAAAACGGGCAGCTATTTTAATTAGGTTATTGAATACTCTCTTTGTGATTGAAAGTAGAGCCAGTTTTGCAAAATCCGTGCATCTTCACAAGATGGTGGCGGATATTTTGGATATTGATACGTATATTTTAGAATTTACAGATGAAGAGATAGAAAATATCAAAACGTGTTTAAATGCAAGGAAAAAAGCTGCAAGGCATAAGAGATTGGCTGGGGATTTCGATGTAGTGGAAGTTTCTGCGGCCCCTACTATTGATGATTTAGATGAGTCTGATGAATATCAAAATCTTTTAAGTGGTGACGAATTAAAGAAAGCTAGATATAAATTTACATATGCCTTGGCTGAAGGCAGATCTTTGGATGTCACTATTTATATAAGCAAAAGAGGAAGTATTTGGTTTGTTAGCGAGGTTCCAGAGGAGGTTATTGATTATGTATTTTCCTGTGTTAGAAAAATTAAGGGAATTTAATGTATCTGTAAATGAAATCAAACAATTAGATAGTCTTCTGTTTTTAATATATGATAAAGGATATCATCAAAGATTTAATCCCAGAGTGTATAGATACTTTGGCATGGAAGTTAATGAGAAAGTGTGGTTATCATTATTAGAAAAGCTTAGTAAAGTAGGATTGATGAAAATTAATTTTGAAGTAACATGCCCTCATTGTGATGAAACCATTGAAGTATATGATAGCTATGATGGCTTACCCATTGGTCAATCCAAAAGCTGTCCCAATTGCGGCAAAGAATTTATGGTATCCGAAAAAGATATATTCATAATGTACAGCTTCAAAGAAACCTTTAAACCCTCTCATTCGAGGATTGATAGGAGATCATTTTTTCATGAGAATTCCCAAGTAGACTCAAAATTTACACTAGAGGATCTTAAACGATATCCAGAAGTCGTGTATAGCACCATACTTAACCCTCGAAAAACAGATTTAATAAATTTATTAAATGACATAGCTAGTAGTGATAAAATCAGTCCTCAGGAGAAAGGCAATAAACTTGAGAATTTGGCCAAAAAGCTATTAGAATCACCATATTTAAAAATTATTGATACGAAAAAGAGAACGTCAACAGGAGAAATAGATATCGTGTTTGAAGTTAAGAAGTTTGAAGGAACTATATTCCACAATTTTTCAGATATATTAATTGTAGAATGTAAAAATTGGGAGATGAAAGTTAGTGCCAATGAACTAAGATCATTTGCTGATAAAATGCGCGACACAGATACTACTGTTGGAATATTTTTTTCTCGATATGGAATAACAGGAGATTCAGAATTTGTTAGAGATGCAAAAGGGATTATAAGAGATAAATGGAAAACGGAAAGAAAGATAATTATCGTTTTGACATATAATGACCTTAGAAATGTGATAGAAAAAGGAATGAATTTTTATAAACTGTTGAAAGAAAAATATTACGAGGTGAAAACAATATGATATGGACGGCGGCTAACAGGAGGATATGTAGCTCCGCTTTGCTACGCCCAAATTTGCCTGTGGCAAACTTCACATATCTGCAAAACGTTATATTCAATCACAGGGACGTGCGAAAATTGGTTAAATTTAAATAAATTTTTCTTTATTGTTGATTATGAGTAATGAAAACTTTTGGAATTTTGAAGCTAAAATATTCAAAGAAGTAGCAGAATTAACTCAAAAAGAATGTAAAGAAGATTACAAAAAAATTGCATGTGTTTTGGATAATTGGGTTGATCTTCTAAATATTGTTAGAAAGTATTCTCAGGATGAAATTATAAATTCTGTTTCAGCAGTATTCCTTCTTAGTTCAGGTAAGCAGATGAGATGGATTGCTCATGAAATCCTCTCTGGGGCTTATTTTGAAGCGATTATAGATTTAAGATGGGTAGTTGAGACAATAATTTTTTCATTCCATATTGATAAATGGTTAGATGAAGAAGCGAAACTCATATTTGGTGCGAATAAAGGATCAGAAATGAGTTTAAAATATGAAACTCTTGCGCTAAAAGATATGGTTGAGGATATTCTAAGATACACTAATTTTAAAGATAGAGAAAAAATAAAAAAAGAAAAAATAGAAGAGCATATTAAGCATCTTTCTGAAGAACAAAGGGAATTATATAAAAAATTTTATTCTAATGTTCTGGATAAATTATTATTTTGCAAATTTTCTGGGAAAAAGGGACTTATACGGAATCTTCCATTTGCTACCAATGAATTAAATAAGTTGTATGGAGAATTATCAAAATATACCCATTTTTCTCACAAAATTTTACAGCCAATTTACGAAAAAGCCAATTGGGACTTAGTTTTTAATTTCTCGCTAGATAAAGAATTAGTAGCTACATGCACAGATTTCTTAATTAAAGTAATGGATGTTTTCTATGCGACTTTATATCTAAAATTTCCAAAAATAAGAGATGAAATCAAGCAGAATTTAGAATATTGTAAATCTAATGGAGTTTTATTTGCAATTACAGAAAATGTAACAAAAGCTCCAATAGATTTTAAAGTTTCATTTAAAGAAGCTCAAGAATTAGTCAACTTTAAAATATTGTCGGGAAATTATATAGCAAGAGAGAAAGGTTGGGAAAGAAGTTTATATCATAGAGAAATAGAAGTTGAAAGTGAGACTCACAGAAAATTAAAAGAGTTGAGTGTTAGGTATTTTCAGAAATTAGGGTATAGAACTAATCAAATGCCTGTTGGTGTTAAAGAAGAATATGCAATATCTGATTACTTCATGGTTAAAGATGGGATCTTCTATTTTGTTGAATGTCTAACTAATGAAGCGATAAGAAGAGATCCAAAAATAATTGAAAGAAAATTGAAGCTAACTAAATACGCTCCTATGTGGTTTGTATTAGAAAGAACAGCAAACCTTAAACTTTTCCCTGAAAAGGATAACATCTATTTTTTACTTGTTGATATAAGAAGGAACGAATGTATTATCCCAAAAAAGAAAAAAGAAAGAAGTTTAGTATGGCAGTTGGGAGAATCTGATGATCCTTCAGCAATACCCAAATTAATAGAATTTACAAAAAGTAAAAATGCTAATGAAAGAAGATTAGCAGCTTCTGCTTTAGGAAAATTAGCAAAACATAAACCACAAATTTACATGGCTTGTCCACATTTGGTAAAATTACTTAAAGATGAAAAACCTCAAGTTAGGCAATACGCTGCAAAAGCTTTGGGTAAGATTAGATATGTCAAAGCTCTGCCTCATTTAAGGGCACTGTTAAATGATGAAAAATATTATGTTAGAGAAGCTGCTAAAATTGCTATTAAAAATTGTGAACGAGAGTATGAAAGATATAAAAAAGAAAAAGGCGCGCCCTCGTGACTTCTGCGTTGCTCAGCTTTACGCCTGCGCTACTCAATCCCACGCTTCGCTTGGGGAATATAACAAGTGGGTATACGGTTTTCATACGCTCACCCAAACCCTTACGGGCTTCGCTTGATCACGATGCATTAGAAATTTCGCCATCTCGCCAACGCCGATTTCTTACATTTAGTGTCTCGTTCCACTCCATTCGATCATATGATGATAAAAAAATAGAAAATTTATCCCAAATAA
>QNBN01000202.1 GCA_003645695.1 Spirochaetota bacterium
CACTATTGCCATAGAAAAGAATATTAGAATACTTTTTTTAAAAAATATATACTCAGGAGGCCCAAACCATGATGCCCCTATCACTTTTCCGACAACAAATGCAAAAAAACCTACAGCTATTGACCTATGATAATTATTTGAAATTAATTTTATATTCTTAAATCCATATTGAAAAAAAGTATAGAAAAGCCATATATAACAAATCAAGCCCAATATACCAAACTTTAACCACGTATGAAGAAAGGCATTATGAACAAAATAAGCCTGCTCAGCCAGATTGGTATGAAGCCATGGCATATATGATAATCTTCTTTTATAAACACGCCCTAAACCATACCCTAAAATCGGATCCTCTTTAACTGCTTCCCAAGCATCCTCTAAATCACATATGTGTACTCCTACTGAAAAGATATTTTCTGTAAAATATTGGTTAATATTTGCAGGAACTGTCATGAATAGTTTTGCTGAAGGAAGTAACAATAAAAGGAGTATACCATATCTAACCTTTTTCCTCAAAGGTAAAAAGTGAAAAATGATAGCCAAGCCAATAATCACCATCAGCCATCCATTTCTCCGAAAAGATAGAAAAAGCACCATTGAAAATAGTATAATAGCTATATATAAATAAAAACGTTCCATCCTTTTTTTGGGTCTAAAGAAAACTAAACTACAAGTCAATAACAAAGCCAAACATAGCATATAAATGTAACCACCTTCCTGAACAATAATATAGCCTCTTGCAGTACCTTTTAATCCATGACCCATAATATACAAGATAAGCCTATAACCTGCCATGCCTGTTGCCATAACTATAAAGGACCACGCTATCCTTATTAGTTTTTGTTTGTTAGAAATGACCCTTGTAAATATAAAGAAAAATAAAATACCCACAAAAAGGTTCTTCCACTCATCAATAGCCAGTACTGCTATTCCAGTTCGCGTAGAGGTCTCTCTTTTTATAATTCCGACTATAGTTCCTTGTAAGATAGCAAGTATCAGCCCTAGTATAGGTTTATTTAATACTGTATTTGGTAACTTTATAGATTTACGTGCAAATGTATCTCTCAGAAGAAGTGCCCATAGTATTACTAAGATCATAATATCGACTGGCCGAAATTTCCAGAATAACTTCTCAAAGATTATCGAACTGTCTCCACCAACCGTTGGCTCTTCTTGGAAGAAAACAACAACTAAAATTGTTAGTATGATACCAAACTCTAATGGTTTCATTATTGTTTCTCAGTAATCAAACAATTAAAAAAAGGAGGAGCATTCTTGCCTTCACATACATATCATTTTTTTTACTTCATCTTTTACTTGTTCCATTGTTATCTCTTCTATACACCTAACTCGTTCATATTTACACTGCCAATTACATCCATAACAGTGCATTTTCTTATATACAATTCCATTCTTATCCAAATCCCCATACGGGAAAAATCTTCCGAAATGGCCACCTCCCATGATACACACAGTTGGTGTACCTACCGCGGCAGCAAGGTGAACACTACCTGTTTCGCTACCAATATATAATAGGCTTTTTTTTAATATTGCGGACAGTGTTGGTAAAGTGGTTTTTCCAGTAATGTCAATTATAGGGATTTTAGCAATGGATTCAATCTTCCTTGCCAGATAATGCTCATTATCAGAACCGATAATAACTGCTTCAATGCCCTTCTCTTTTTTCAACCATGTAATCAGATGAGCGTATCTTTCTAAAGGCCATATTCTTTTTTCTGAGCCAGCCCCTGGGCAAACTACAACAAATGGACTACTATCTTTTAGGCCGTTACCGGAGAGAATTTTTCTTGCTTCTGCCTCGTCTTTTCTTGAAGGAGTAAAAGATGGTATGACGAGATTGACCTTTATCCCAAGAGCTTCAAGAAACTCCTTATTTCTTTCT
The DNA here is from genome assembly GCA_003645695.1 of Spirochaetota bacterium. Taxonomy (GTDB): domain Bacteria; phylum Spirochaetota; class B62-G9; order B62-G9; family B62-G9; genus B62-G9. The sequence goes on from QNBN01000202.1 coordinate 1,904, forward strand.
ATCTCACTAATTATTCCTGGTTTTGTGGGTATAAGTTTTGTGTAATATCTGTCATTTCTTAGTTTATCATGCCGTGTGATATTACACAGGTCGCCATCAAAACCAATTTTTTCATTAGCCTGGGAGATTTTAACTATATAGTCTCCGATAGGTGTTCGGGAATAAGCAGGATAGATCACAATTTCAAAACACTCCTCTTTTATTTTTCTAAGTAGTCTGCTTCTGTATATTAAATCCCTATTAAATTTCTTCCCATCAAAAGATATCACTTCATCTACTGCATCAAACCTTTTCGCAAGATCAATAGCCAATTTGTTTACAAGAAGACTTATATGATAATTTATATAAAGCATCCGATAATATTTTAACATTGGAGAAAATAATATGAAATCACCAATGCCGTCAATGCGAATAATAAGCAATTTCCTTTTTCCTTCAACTTCTCTTTTCCCTCTCTTTACACTATACAGAGAAAGGCCAACGAGCTTGTGGGCAATAGATTCAACAATTATTTTTAACATTTTTGTTAATCCTATTTTTTATTTTATCCAACAACCTGATTATCTTGGAGAAATGATATGGAGCCCACAAGCTATGGTAACCTGGAATTGATGCCCTGAACTTCTGAGCATGAAAAGCAGCATAGTGCTCTAATATTCTCATATGCTTTAAAAAAAGTTCATCCATGGAAGGAGGGAGACGTAAATCATAAAAAGATCCACTCAAGGAATCGCGGATGTGTTTCCCTATAATGCCATCCGAAAATTTACTCCAATATAAAGGATAAAAAGCGAGTGTAAGAGGAAGAGATAATTTAATTTTTCCGATTTTAGAAGATAATATGGTTCTCATAGCTCTTTCTATGCTCCAGCCTTTTTCAAACACAATTTCCCGTGTTTTTGTACGAAAAATTATTATATCTTCTTTTATTAATTTTCTTAAGACCACGTCATTTATGTGTTCTGATAATTTTTTGATTAATTCTAAACTTAATTGAATTCCCTCTATAGTATAATCCTTAAGCTTGCCTTCTCTCTCTATTGGATTATCTTGGAACCAGTTATGTCGGAAATCATTATATTCAGCAATAAATATTTCCCAGTGAGGAGGAATATCATCAAAAATTATTCTTCCCAAAGTTAGAGAGTGGCAAAGGGAATTAATCATGCATAACATGGTCCTTTCATAAAATTTTTTTTGGAGAAAGCTATAAATCAAGAAATCTGCTGGCACTTTAGTAATAATATATTGTGTCAAAATTATAATATAAATTTCTTTTGACAGCTCTTGTTTTACATTAACCGTAAGGGTCTCTCCGTAAATTTTATTTAGATTAAAATAGGGAAACCAATAAAACAAGTTATAGAATGTTTTCTCGTCCATAAACCATGGTTCATGTGAAAAGATATATTGAGAAACAGCTGAAAGATTTTTAATACTATAGCGATAAAGAAAATCCTTAGAATTATCATTAAAAACTATGAATAAATCTATATCAGAAATACCAGGAACGCTCACATCACCAACTTGATAGATCGATTTTATATTATCCAAATCAATCTTCCTCAAAAATTCTTCCTTCGCATTTTCATATACACTTTTTGGAAACTCCTTGGCTCTATCAACAATTACAGACAATTCAAGCAACTTATTTAATCTATTTAGCATTTGACACTTCTTTTTTAATTAAAACTAATGCCCTAAGAGGATAGTTGATTTTTGCTCCAAAATTTTTATTCATATCGGGAAGTAATTTGTGATCGAGTGTACATGTGGCAATCGACCAATTCAAAGCAAATTTTTCTGCAATTACTAAAACTCTATGGTACAAAGCACGAATGTTATAAATCCGTGCAAAATGACCATCATCACTTCCACCCGGTAAAGAAGCCGTTTTATCTACTATCAGTTTTGCATTATTATCAAACTTTTTTTTAACTTTAATATTATAACATTCTATATAATCTTTAGAAATGAATATTGGAATAATTACAGCTTTTCCACCGGGTTTAAGCAAACGCGATATTTCTTTGATACACTCAGAATCAGTATTCCCTTTGAAATGTTCAAATGCATGATGACAAGCTATTTTATGAACTGACATATCAGGTAATAAAATATTAGAAACATCCCCTCCAACTATCAAAATATCATTGCTTTCCTTGATACCTTCGTAAATATGATCCTGGAGAATTAATTTTGAGGGAGAAAAAGTCCTTTTTACCGCCAACAGATAATTTGACTTTCCACCAGCAATATCAAGAACAATATCTTTATCTCTGATATCAAGAAGATGAGATGAAAAAAAGAATTCTAATGCTTTTTTGTGTAAGTAAGAATAACCTATAAACTCTTCCAACCCGCTAACCTTTAACCAATTCCAAAATTCTTCCTCACTCAAATCAAACTTTTTTAATTTTTGTTCAGGCAATTCTTTTTTTAATGTTTCATCACTAATTGGATAACATTCACGATCAATTTTGACATTCCAACCTCTTATATTTTTGATTTGGCTTTTGAATTTTTTAATTAACTGTCTCACAAAATCAACCTCTATCATCATTGATCTTTTCAAGCATTTGTTTGATGAGACCCAATGCATCATTTAGCATATTCGGCCCCATAATAGTTAGCATTCGTTGAGCATTATTTCTATCAAATTTTCTATGGATAAGATGTAAGAGAGCGGGATGGCAATATAAACCAACTATTTTTCTAAGCCAGTAAGGATAATATGATTTAAAAAGACAATTCTGGCGTACTTTTGATGCCTTTTCGACAATACTCCATGTTTTAACATCAAAATCTGATTTAGCTAACTTAAGAGCATATTTTTTGTATAAATATTTACCAGTTTTAAATTGATAATATATGGTTGGCATAAGTAATACCGACTGAATAAATTGTTTGATTGAAAATGCATCATTTTTTCTGAAGCCATATTTATAAGGATTACTAAAATATTCTATCCAAAATTTAAAAATATATCCCAGTTCTGCAGTAGCCTCCCGCACATAAAAAGTCAAATTATTCGAAAAATCGGTCAACCGAGTTGTGAATTTAAACAATTCTAAAGGGAAAAATGGCTCCGGATAGGCTTTCATATCATACTCGGTAATTACAAAATGTCCATGATGCTGAAGGGGATCTACTAAATAAAGAAAGGTTCTCGACCTAGCTAATCTCCGCTTAAATTCTATAAGCCATTTTGGATCTTCAATAACTTCTTTACGAACAATTACTAGGGTATCAAGATCTGAATAGCCTTCTACATAGTCCATTGTTGAAAGACTACCATGAACATAAAAATCAAACACCTCTTCCTTACTAAAGTGTTTTTGAAGATAGTCTCTTAACTGAAAAAGTGGTCTTAAGAATTTTACATGAGCTTTATCCTCATCTAGTGATGAAGCCAAGAGATCTGAATTATGTATTACAATTTTTTTTTTAGGATATTTATCAAATATCTTAATGACTTTCCTATAAGCTAAAGGGAGTAATTGTACACCATTACGATCGACATCAAGGCCAGCAATTTTTAATGCCAAAATGCGTTCTTTTAAGTAGTCCCTTTTTTGTCCTATAAACCTTTTTAGTGAAAAACCTCTTTGGTTCAACCATTCTTGAATAAGATTATGTAAGATTAGATGTGAAAGTAATGTTTGCCCCATTTTTTTAATAAATTCCCATAAGGTGATTAAAAAAACGCCCTACAAACTTTCTTCTCTCATCAATACCCAAAAGAATAAGATCAATGAACAGCAATAAAAGTAATGTGCAGAGGCTTATAATGCCAATATAATAGATTAAATTAAACCAACCTAATACAGGTAACTTAGGAGATACCATATTGCCGGCAATCAAAATTACCATAAATCCTATAAATATAGGTCCATACATAGCATACAATATCTTGAACCAACCTCTTTCTGGAAAATACTTTATCTTTATCAATATAGTAATTACAACTCCAGAAATGGAGGAGGCAAAGTAACTCCAACCAGCCCCCATAAGCCC
>QNBN01000203.1 GCA_003645695.1 Spirochaetota bacterium
ATAAATCCAAACTGTTTTGTTGATGCCAAATAATAAGGTGATAATAATAAACATTGTTTCCCTTCAGTATACTCTTTTAATATTAGATATACAATTTTTCTAAATGATTTTTTAGGAATTATAGATTTCTCAGTTAAGTTTCTTCTAATTTGATTGACCAAACTATAATATAAATAATGAAGGGTAAGTTTATGATTGTAACATGGCAAACAAACGAACTCTTCAAAACCTTCTTTTTCCTCGAAAAATATCCAATACCTTGTTCTATCATTTAAATTATCAGGGGACAACGGCAATGTATTAGAATAAACACCTTCTCCAATCTGTTCTTTCCTTTCTCCTTTATTTTCTTTACGGTAAACTTTAAACTCAAAATTTTGTTCAGTAAGAGGTATAAAATTTAAAAGAATATCATATCTCATTTTCTTCACCACCATATCAACGGCTTAATCACTTTATAATCCAAATTTCTTAAATCTATTCTCTCTCCATCTTCAAATTCCACATACTCAGAAGTTATCTTCTTTATCCACTTACCAAGTAAATTTGAAAGGGTCTCAGGTATATCTATGTTGGAATAAAGTTTTGATAGGTTAACTTTCACTTTATTGTTTTTATAATCAATCTCAAGAGCGGAAAGCAATTTTAAATCTCTCATAAAAACATACTGATTATAAGGGTCTTGGTAAGGATTATCAAAAAGGTCTGCATCTTCGTATTTTACTTTTCTTAAAGTGTCTTCGTATTGTTCAAGTTCATAGTATTTGAAAAAACCTCCGCCTTGCCAGTTTATTTGTTTACTCAAATGAGACCTTCTCTTTTTATCAACTGCAATAAATTCCTTATCTCCTCTTAAAACTATTTTCATCCTTCCGAGTAATCCCAATTTCTGTTCGTTATCATCAAAATAAAACTCATTAAAACAATCGGCTACCTCTACACCAATCCATTTTCTCTTTAATTTGTGAGAAACTGTAATGGTAGTTCCAGAGCCTGCAAAGAAATCCATAATAATATCCCCTTTTTCTGATGTAGATTGAATAATTCTTCTTAAGAGATTTTCTGGTTTCTGCGTGTCGTAGCTCACATTTTCACTCGTTCTTAGTTCTGATTGTGTAAAAGAATAAATATCATTCCATATATCTCCTAATGGGAAGATCTTTTCTTCTACTTCTTGCTTCTCCAAGTTTAAAATACCTTCTTCATCATACTTTTCTATAAAAAAGTCATAATCATTAATTTTCTGTGGATTGGGTTTATTTGGATAGGAGATTAAATCTAACCATCCTATCTCTAAATTGGTAGTCCTCCTATTAGGTTTCCATAATTTTATGAATTTAAAATCATCAGTTTTTGAGGCTTGAAATATTGTATCGTGTTGTCTTACAAATTTTTCCCCAAAACTCTTATAACTAAACAATCCTGCCTCTTCGTCTTTCGTAGCATTCGTATTCCATACTATCTCTGTCAAATTAGGAAACAATTTCTCTAACAAATGCCGTCCGAGATAATTAGCATTCCAATCAAGATGAATAAAGATTGTTCCTTTTGGGTCCAAAAAACTCTTGGCTAAATCAAGTCTATTTTCCATCAAAGTAATCCAGCTGCTATCCTGAAATTTATCTTTATAAAAGAAGTCCTTTCCCGTTTTAAACGGCGGATCAATATAAATCGTCTGCACTTTTTCTTTAAATTTCGACAGAATTGTATTCAATGCCTGATAATTCTCACTCTTTATAAGCCAACCATCTAAAGAATTATCTAAATCATCAAACAATCCTAAAATTTCAAGTTCCAGATCCTTAAAATATTTCGTATCAATGGGGAGATATTTATAATCTTTGCTTAAGTGTTTTCCTGTTAAATCATTTTCAACAATCTTATTTTTATTAAACACAACATCTACAATTCCCAAGTCCTTCCATTCTTTTATTTGTTCCTCAAAATTTTTATGCTCTAAGATTTTTTCTATTAAATTTAAACCCTTATCTTTTTCAGCAATCCTATCCAGTGTTATCACATAATTAGAGTTCAAAACAAATTTGGGTTTATTCCATATTTTTACTAATTCGTCTTCAAATTGTGAAATAAAATCAATAATCTTAAAGGCTATATCTTTTAATACTTGTAATTGCTTTATTCTTTTCTCTGTCCAGACACTTTCACCAGAAAATACATATTGATAAAGCCGGATATTAAATTGCTCTCTCAAAAATTCTTTAGCATTCTTGTTTATGAAATAATCCACCTCACTTTGTTTTTCAAAGACTCTGAATGCTCTCTCCAGAGTATCCTCGGTTATCTCTATGTCTTCTTTCTTTAGAGACTTTAAAATATCCTCTATCTTTGTAATCTTGCCTCTTTCAGAATAGGAAACACTAAATACAGGGACACCATCCTTTCTTTTTTCTTTAAACTCAAAGATTATTTCTCTCTTTTCATTTGCCCTTTTATGCTCTAAAGTGGAAACATCAAAGAAAAACTTATGCCCATCTATCTCAACCTCAAGATTTTTAAACAGTCTATCCGTTTTGACATAGTAGAGCATATGAGTCTTCCAGAATAAGATTACATCCTTATCATCGGTATAGACCTTTTCATAAACATTCTGATGTATAGGCGTATATCTAAAATAGATTGACCCGCTTTCAGAAAAATACCGTTGAAAGAAAGTGTAGAGTTTTTCAAAAAGTTCTTTCCTAAATTCACAAAATGATTTCAACGCAAATTCTATATCCTGTTTAAGTCTTGGGAATACTCCTTTTTCATAATATCGAGACTTGATTTTCATTAAATTGATATAACCTGATTCACCCTCTACCTTAGCGCCTACAAAAATATCTCTTAAAGCATCAAAGAATTTTCTCTCTCTACTTCTCACTGTACTGTTAACTGCTTTTCTCATATTGAACCCCTCTCTGAAATTACTTAAATCTCCAGTTTATAATTATATCCTGTATTTTATGTAAGTATTTTTTCTGCAATTCATTTACAGCAATAACAAATGAATCAAATTCTGAACCAGGAATTACCTGGAACTTCCCCGCCTCTATGCCTTCTCTGGCAAGGGTTCTACAGAATGCCTCACCCACAAGTTCTGCCAATAGCAATCTTCCAGCATCGGTCTCTACGCCTTCCAGACCTCTGCCTATAAATTTCGCTACTGAGGGAAACTTTATATAAATTCTGATTATACCATCTTCTTTTCTGTAATATACTCTCTGGGGTGGAGAATCTAATTCATCAGGAATAATGTCGGTAATAAGCCCTCCTTTCCTGGGACTTAACCTTGTGGATTTCTTCTTTTTGCGAGGAGAAGTTACTTTTACTCTGGCTATTGCTTTTTCGCTTCCCAAAATCGCGTGTATTTCACCTTCTACACCATCTTCTCTTCCTACCACTTTAAAATATTTATACCAGATTTGTTCTGGATATTTGGGATGTCTTTCTAAATTCAGAGATGTGGATAAAGGTTGAATATAACTATTGGTGGAGTGGATTTTTACTTGCTTGCCTTGAGAATTTATGAGTTCTGCAGGAGCATAGATTGAAAAGATGCGAGGTTTTTCAAGTTCAATATTGGCAACTTCAGGTTTTATCTGCAAATCAGTTATATAAGGGGCTGGCTCTACTGGCTTTTCTGGTAAATCTTCTAACTCATACTTAGCAAGTTCATTTAAAATGTTACATAACTTTCTTAACATTTTCTTTGTAGATTCTTTGACTTCTCTTGGTGGTGTTTTTTGAAGATCTTTCTTTTTCCTAAGTATCAGGGGTTCAAGCTCTTTCTCTATAATCCTTGCCAAGGCAGAACAGTAATCATGTCTCCATTCCAATCCTCCTCTGTTCTGGTCGATAAGTTCTGTTTCTCCTTTCTTCAACCGTTCTTCCAATCCTATACATATTGCTTCTCCAAAGAAGTAATAGGCTGCAGGTTCATTTTCAAATTTGAATAACTGATTATCAAGTATAGCACCGGTCGTCTTAATCAATATTCCAGCCAATCCATAAGGATTATTCCTTTGATAGCTAAGAGGTGTAGGACTTTCATAAATTCTGATGATGACTTTATCTCCAAATGATGGTAAAGTTAATTCTTTTTCTAAAATTTTTTCTCCTGTTGGAGGATGGAATTTAATATACACTTGTATTTTTTGCTTCCGTTTCAAATCGTCAAAAACCAGTGTAATTTTTCTATTAGAAGCGCTATTTATATCTCTTAAGGCATAATGGGTAGTTACCTGTTCTTTAAATTTTTTATAATCGGGGATTCTTATTCTATCATTAGTAACTGTAATGTTTATCTCTGTTCCATTATCTCTGCCTATAATTGATTCCTCTCTATTTAGTAACTCATCATCATATTGAGGTTTTTTGCTTTTCTTATCTAACCACAATCTTGTACTAACTCTCCTTCCTTTTTTTATTGATGTAATGTATCCTTCGCCCAATGCAATAATTGTCTCTTTTAGCCCTCTTCCAAATAGACCACGAACACTCCTTCCTTCTGTAAAACCACTGGTTTCTCCTCCAAACTCTATTGCTTTTTGAAGTTCTTTTTTACTCATTCCCTCGGCCTTATCTTTTACTGTCAATTTTTTGCATATGCCGTATTTTTCTCTTTCTACATAAATCTCAATTTCTCCGCTTACATTTTGATGTAACTCTTCTAATCTTCTATAACTATCATCACTGTTTGTAATTAACTCCACAATGCCGTCTACTAAATTTTTAACTGTAGCCCTGGCTAACTGTTCTACAATCCGTGGATTTATAGGCAGGTCTTTAGCCATCTTTCTTAAAAATTATTTTCTCACAATATCTAAGAAAACTTCCAATTTGTGGCTCATTATAACTTTGAGATAATTTCTTAAGATACTCCAAATTTTGCTTTACTACCCTTAAAGGGGTTTCCATCGTACATCTTAACAATTCTCTGAATCCTGGTTCAGAGATGGATAACTCTTCAGGGTTCCTAAGGAATTTCCTATAATATTCGCTATTCTTAATATACTCGATTAGCCTGTCATCTATACTCCTTATACCCCTTTCTCTTTTGGCTTCCGGTGTAAACCTGCCTTTTTTTAATTCCTTTGCAATTCTTATAGCCTTTTGTTTACCAAACTCTGTAAGATTAAATTCGCTTGTTGAGGTTCCTACTATTAGGCCTTTTTCTCTCAAGGTTCTTAATGGTCTATCGAATTTTAGAGAATCGGGCCAATGGGGATATCTCTTGAAACCAAAAACCTTAGGAAACCTATTAAAACACTCTGCAACTAGGCGTTCAAAAGTGCAGGTTTCTCTTTTTTTTGTAACAAGATAAATTCCTAAAAGAATAAGGTCGTGTATGCTAATATTTTTATGTTCCTTTTTGGAGAAGGCCATTTTGTTATTACTTATTTTATTGTATTACAACACTCTTGCCTAATCAAAGAAATATTTTAGAGATATTCTTATTGAAATATGTTTATCTTTTCCCGTCTTCTTTCCTACTTAGTTTATCTTCTCAATAACCATATCTCAAATGTCCTTGCCCACCAGATTTGGGAAGTCGAGATTTTATCAGTTCTCCTGGTAGACTCAGAAGATAAGAAAGCAAAAATTGATATCCTTCATCTTCAAATAGTTTTCTTAATGGCTTAAAATTTTTATCTTGCCGCAATTTAATCTCAAAAATACGAAGAGTAAAAGCTCAATTATATATTCAACTCTCTGAACGGGAATCCCCGCTGGTCTTAATTTATTATGAAGACGTCTTAAAATATTATTTGTTCGTCCTTCTGCATAATGTGTTGTTGACCTTGCCATAATATTTTTACCTATTACTTTTACTCAAAGACTTTTCCTCAATCCATTTGTCAATTAAATCTTTCTTAAACCTCCACTG
>QNBN01000204.1 GCA_003645695.1 Spirochaetota bacterium
ACTGAGATTTATTAATGAACTTTACCATCGTCATTGCAATTTTTACATTTTGACATTTTAACGCGGCAAATATAAATATTCTATAATGACAAAGATTAACACATAGCTTAGTGAGTGGTAAAGATGAAGATATGGGGAAAGAGGGATAGCAATAAGGAAATTGATGAGTTAGTGTATATGTTGTGGCAGTCAGAAATAAACAAAGAGCTAACGGCCTTTTGGAAGTCAATAAACAAATAGACAGCATTACTCTTCAATCATCTTATTCTTCATTTGTAGTTGTAGTTTTAAGTAGAAATTATATCTAAATTTTAAGTAGTAGAAGTTATATTACGCGTTTGCGACATTTCATGGGCTCGTAGCTTAGTCTGGTGGAGCGTCTGGCTCATAACCAGATGGTCGCAGGTTCAAATCCTGCCGGGCCCATTTAATTCTTATATGATTTTGATTAACAGTAAGTTTATATACATCCAAAATAGAATAAATATCAGAAAACATGAAACAATGGAAGATTTTGGTTAACATTATTTATTCTAATTTTTTCACTAGTTAGTCATGTATCTCTTGCAGATATTGAAAAAGAAGATGAGATTGAAAAAACAACATATCTAGTAATAACAGACGATGAAGTTGAAATTACCTTAATTAGATATAACGGTACCAAAACACCTGTTCTAATGATTCCAGGCATGTTTGAAAGTCATTTAGTTTTTGATTTTGATAATGAAACAAGTTTATCACAATATTTATCAGAGCAAGGATATGATACTTGGATACTTAATTTAAGAACACATGATGGAGATGGGGACCCAAGAGAGGATAACGAAAATATAGACAAATATTGGGATTTTGATCAAACTTATCTTAAAAAAGACATGGTAGCTGCTGTTGATTTTATTAAAAATGAAACAGGGTTTGAAAAAATATTTTTGTTAGGTCACAGCATGGGCGGATATTTGGCATATGCCTATGCCGAACTAATCAATCAGTCTGATATCGCAGGAATAATTGGAATAGCATCTGCTGGTGTTGCATATGAGATGGATACAGCAATGAAAATAATCAGATTTTTTTGCTGTAGAAAAAATATCAAAGGGGAAATTGTACCACGTTTATTTGCAAAGAAGCTAGATTTAAACAACAATCCAATTATGAGATTTGGTGTAAAAACTGAGTCTTTTTATAGATTTGAAACTGGCTTTGATAAACAAAGAAGATTCATTGATACTGTTGATGCTGAACCAATTGGAGTGGTCATTGACATGCTATACGGATTTGATAAAGACTTCAAAGAAGGGCATTGGTGGGACCCTCAAACAGGATATGATTATACGGACAATCTAAAAAATATAACAGTACCTGTAATTCTTATTGGTGGAAAACAAGATGTTTCTGATAAAATTGAAGATATCGTAGAAACTTTCAATCATATTGGAAGCGAAGATAAACAGATTCACATTTTAGATGGATATGGGCATGTTGATTTATTATTAGGAAAAAGTGCAAATCAAGATGTGTATCCTTTAGTTGGTAATTGGTTAGATAAAAGATAAATCAATTTTTATAAAAGAATTTGATCTTTTCTTTATTGTTTTTTGGGAATCATTAAAAATAATTTTAATATTAATGATTTAAAGTCAGGTTTGAGGAGAATAAATATTATGAAAAAATTTGTCATAGCATTTTTTTTAATTATATTTGTTTTTATTTTTATTCCTACTATGATCTCATTTTTACCTGTTGCAAATTTCGAACCAAGCGACTATACTCTACCTAATTCAGAAGTTACATTTCAGATTGAGTCGGATGGTAGAGTATTTGTTACGGAAAGAATCCATTATAATCTAAATAGATGTTTCAATGAGTTATATCTTTCGAAACCGGAAAATCTTGCAATATATAACGCCTCAGGTTTTTGCGAAAATGCCCAATGTTCATTTAGAACCGAAGAACCATACGTGTCAATATCTGGAGGCAGAGAATTGATTCTCTCACTTGAAACAAACAATTGCAATTCCAATCCAATAGCTAATTTCAATTATGAAATTCATCCTATAATTCTATGCGAAGATACTGCACGTTTCTATTATCAATGTTGGGGTATGGAATGGGATAGGTCAACTGACTTAACAGTTACAATTATTTTTCCAGAAGCTATCGATAATAAGGAATACTATGTCCATCCATGGGATCTGGATTATTCTGTTGTTTTTGAAAACGTAACTACAATCATCTTCAAAAGTAAGCAAAAACCTGGAATACCCTTAGAAGTTGATATGCTTCTTCCAAAAAATATTTTCGAAGGATCTACTTATTTTACAACAAGTGATAAAAGTCGAGAAACAATAATTTCCTTCGAAGAAAAAAGCCGGTCAGATGCTGAATTTTATGGATCAATCATGCCAATACTTTCTTTCTTTATCACCTCTCTTCCATTCTTATTATTTGCTACCTGTTATTTCCTATTTGGAAAAGAAAGAGAGGTCCCCTACACAGGAATATATGAACGTGAACCTCCTTCAGACCATACCCCTGCAGAAGTAAGTACAATGTTGAATCAATTTAGAATTCAACCATCTGCATTTATTGCAACTATACTTGATTTTGTTTATAGAGGATACTTTGAGATGAGTGAAACAACTGTTGAAAAAATGGGTATTTTTGGTAAAGAAAATGTAAATACATTAGTTTTTACAAAGAAGAAAGGCCCTGAGAAACTTAAACCGCATGAATGGAAGGTTTATGATTATGTTTGCAAAAATATGACGAACGGTTCTGTGAGTTTAGAGAAACTTAAACGAAAGGTCAGATCATCTAAATTCGCTAATTTGTTCTTAAGTTGGAAAAGGAAAGTAATATTAGATCTGGATAGAAAAAAATATCTTGAGACAAGAGGCGTTATAATTTTTTCAATTTCATCTGCTGTATATTTAATTTTTTGTTTAGCTTTATTTTCTGTACAACTTCCTAAAACTACGTTTCAGAATTTGATGCTAATTTCTGTGGAACCTGCGCTAACACAGGCTTTGATAGTTGGAACAATTATATCCATCGTATTAATAATCATAGCAAACGTATGGAAAACAATTTTATCTAGATGGACTGAAGAAGGACGGCTTCTTGAATTAAAATGGAAGAATTTTAAAAAATTCATCTCTGATTTCACACTTCTAAAAGAGCACCCTCCAGAATCTATCGCTCTTTGGGATTTCTATATGGTTTATGCAGTTGCCCTCGGTGTTGCAGACAATACGATAAAAGCAATGAAGGACATTGTTCCAGATGAGGAAATTAGGAATATAAGAACAGGCACTATAGTCTATTCTGCAGCTAGTTTCAGTTCTATAAATAGCTTCACTTCATCTGTGCGCAGCAGCGGTGGCAGCGGTGGAGGAGGGGGTGGTGGAGGAGGATTTGGAGGAGGGGGTGGTGGAGGAGGCGGAGCTAGGTAAGGCCTCCTTTTCATTTGGTTAAATTAATTATTCAAAATATTGCGTAATCTTCTCAATGCATTTATCTTATCTTTATTTCCAATCTTTGCTTGCTCAATTCCATTCTTTATTATTTCAGTGGATTCGTCCATAGCTTTTCTATCTACAGGAAATGGAACCGCATCTTTACCTCCTACAGTAAAACTATATTTGACAGGGTCTTGCCAAGAAGGTTTATCTCCATAAATTAGATCCGAGATTAAAGCTAAAGCCCTAACAGTATTGGGTCCAACGCCTTTTAGTGATAAAAATTCTTCATAATTTTTTGGTTGAAAATCATAAATCTCACGCATCTTGTTCCAATTTATACTTCTAGGCATATCTAAACATACAATTCTAGCATCTTGTTTTTGATTGCCGCTCCATTCATCAAGTGTAGTCTGACTCTCGAGCCTAGTCAATGATGCCAAGTCATTTACAAGGTGTCGAGGATGATCACAAACCAAATCAACACATGTTCTCCGATTTAATTCGCTTTCTTTAGCGGTCATATCTAATACATCTTCTCGATGTTTATAACCAACTATTGCTTCATGCGGTTCACATATATAGCTGTCAATATTATCTGAAAGCCAATGATATCTTCTAGCGTATTTTCTATCGTTTTGTAATCCCTGTTGGATAACGCACCACTTGCCGTTCTCTGTAATGATCATTACATGATGATACAACTGATAATTATCTTGAATTAATGAATTATCTACCTTTGCGCAAATTTTGCTTGCATATTTTAGTTTCTCAATAGTTTTCATAGAAAAAGCAAACATACAACCCAGTTCATCAATTTCAATAGGTGTTCTATGTGAGACTTTTCCTTTACCACCAACAACTTTTAGACCATGTTCCCCAGATTTAAGGGCATCTTTTAACGCACCACAAGTTACTGTAGTGCAACCACTAGAGTGAAAATCATAGCCAAGTACACATGAAAAAGATTGAAACCAAAAAGGATCTGATATGCGTTTCAAAAATTCATCTTTCCCATATTCATTAATAATTACTTCAGTAATTCCTTCAGAAAGTTTAACCATTCTTTTAAATAACCATTTAGGTGCTCTACCATGATGTAAAGGAAGATCTGTTATTCCTGCTCTATATATCTTATCATCTCTCCGTTTTATTTAATACATAAGAATAATTATGACCTATTTTTTGTCTTAATACAAGATCTCTAGCAATTAGTCTATGTATATAGTTATGTATTGTTGATATACGTATTTTTGAAGCTTTAACAATTTCGTAAATATTTTTTGGCTCATCAGATAGTGTTAAAATTATTTTTTCTTCTATTTCTTCTGTTATAAATTTACGACCATTTAAATAGTCAAGATCAACAAGTTTCAGAATATTTTCTTTGCGAGATATAAGCCTAGATTCATAATATTTTTCTACAAGTTTTTTATAATCGGAATAAAAATTTTTCGGTGAATTTATTCTAAAATTTGATATGCCTTTTTTATTTACATATAAATCGCTTACTTTATAACCTAAAGATTTGCAAATATCTTTAATATCTATTAGTAATGGTTTATCCTTAGAATAAAGTTGTATAAAATTAGGAGTAACGCTGCCTTCATCATTTGTAAATGCAGTTATGCAAGCCAATTTTGTCCATTTGTCTGCTTTTTTTATTTTTGCTGGCAATTTTTTATAGGGAAAGGTCATATCAAAATATTTTTTAATTAAATGAGTCAAAAGAGAAGGAACATATATCCCATTCGTTTTTTGTGTAGACGCACCTAAGACATGCAAAACCTTCTCTGCAATTATTTTATGTGATTCTCTATCCTTATAATGAAAGAATCCTGTATCATTTCCTATCACACATCCGTCGCCTATTAAATTTACTAAAAGAGATGCGAAAATGGGATCAGGTTTTATTGGAAATTTTGGTTTAAGTATTCTATAACGATTCAAACCAATATCAATTGTATTCTTTTCTATCCACTCTTCTTTAATATCTAATCTTTCAAGAATTTTGATAAGTGACCTTAAATTAACTGGTCTTCTACCTTTTAACCAATCTATTGTTGACCATTTATTAAAATTAAATGCTCTTGCAGTTGCCGTAGAGCTTCCATATTTTTTATGTAAAGTATATTTTAACATTTTTAATGGCTCAGCTTTTATAGTTACGGTTAACTTTCTTGAATAATCGGTTAAATCCCAAATATGAAAAATTTGCATCGTTTTTCTCCTTGTACATGGAGGCTTATCTTGATTTATTAGGATACAGGATGGGTAATTGAAAGTATTATTAACTTTTGAGACAAAGCCTTTGAATACTTTCAATGACCTCTTTTTTAGGTATATAAACTAGAAAGTAGTATACAGTATTAGATTGACGTAAGATACGGGGGACATGCCAACCCCCA
>QNBN01000205.1 GCA_003645695.1 Spirochaetota bacterium
AGAAAACATTAAACCGCTGGATGATTTTAATATATCTTCAGAGCTTATAATAAAAAACAAGGTATATAAATATTACAGCTTAAGAAAATTATCAAAAATTTTCGGCTTTGACCTTAATTCCCTCCCATTCTCCGTTAGGGCACTTATAGAAAATATCATATCGCATTCATTTAGATTTGACAAATTCGATATTAATAGAATTATAAATGGCATTATAAACTTTTATTCTGGTAAAGGAGATAGTATAGAAATCCCCTTCTCACCAACAAGAATAGTAATGCAGGATTTTACAGGTGTTCCAGCTGTTGTGGATCTTGCAGCAATGAGAGAAGGGATACAGCAATTAGGGGGAAACCCTGAGGATATAAACCCAATAATTAAAGCAGACCTTATTATTGATCATTCAGTCCAGGTTGATCAATATGGAACTGTAAAAGCCTATGAGCATAATATCAAAAAAGAGTTTGCAAGAAATTATGAGAGGTACAAGTTTTTAAAATGGGGCTCAAAAGCCTTTACCAATTTAGCAATAATTCCTCCTTCAAGCGGTATTATTCATCAAATCAACCTGGAATACCTTGCCCAGATTGTAAACATCAGGGCTTTTAATAATCATAACCAACAACAACTGGCATATGACACCATCGTAGGTACAGATTCGCATACTACAATGATAAATGGGCTTGGAGTTCTTGGCTGGGGTGTAGGTGGAATTGAAGCTGAGGCTGCTATGGTTGGCATCCCTATTAATATCGAACTTCCCCAGGTTGTTGGGTTTGAATTGAAAGGTAAATTAAAAGACGGCATTAATGCGACTGATCTTGTTTTAACTATAACCAAAATCTTAAGGGATAAGGGAGTTGTGGGCAAGTTTGTTGAGTTCTTTGGAGAAGGCCTCTATAATCTATCCTTGCCCGATAGAGCCACAATTTCAAATATGTGCCCCGAATATGGTGCAACCATAGCCTTTTTTCCGGTTGACAGGAGGACACTAGAATATATGAGCATAACCGGGAGACCACAGGAACATATTGAGATTATTGAAACCTATCTAAGGGAACAAAATCTAATTAGATTAAATATTTCAAATAGATCTGAAATGATAAATTACAGTGAAACTGTTTCACTCGATCTTGGCAGTGTAGAAACTTCGGTGGCTGGACCCAAAAAACCGCACCAGTATCACAGGTTAAATGAAATAAAAAGAAGTTTTGAAGAAGATCTGAATAATTTTGCAAAATCAAACAGAAGACGGAAAGCAAAAGAAGCAACAATAAAGATGGATGGTGAATCCTTTACAATTAAGGATGGCTCAATAGTTATTGCTGCCATTACTAGCTGTACGAATACTTCAAATCCCTCTGTTTTAATAGCAGCCGGGTTAGTTGCTAAAAAGGCTGTTGATCTGGGACTCAGGGCAAAACCTTTTGTTAAAACAAGTTTCACTCCTGGTTCAAAAGCAGTACAAAGCTACATTGAATCCTCAGGACTTCTTCCATACCTTGAAGCACTTGGATTTCATATCGTTGGCTTTGGATGTGCAACCTGTATAGGAAATAGCGGCCCTCTAAATCCTGAAATATCAAAGGCTATCCATGATAATAATCTATATACAGTTTCGGTGCTATCAGGAAATAGGAACTTTGAAGGTAGAATTCACTCAGATGTAAGGGCAAATTATCTCGCTTCACCTCCACTTGTTGTTGCTTACAGTATTGTAGGAAATATTGATGTTGATTTAAATACAGAGCCAATTGGAGTTGATCCTAATGGAAATGAGGTTTATCTAAGGGATATATGGCCTGATAATGAGGAGATATTAAAAACCATTGAAAACTCTGTCAATAGTAAGGTATATAAGGAAGTCTATAATAAACTTCTGGTGGGAAACGAGGGATGGCAGAATATTGAAGTTGCCTCAGGAAAACTCTATAATTGGGAAGCTTCATCAACTTATATTAAAAGACCTCCTTTCTTTAATGATATCTCGATGGATATTAAAAGGAATACTAATATCAGAAATGCCAGGGTATTGGCACTATTTGGAGATACAATAACAACAGATCATATATCACCTGCAGGAAAAATTCCTGAAGATTCACCTGCAGGTAAATGGCTGATCAGCCAGGGAGTAGCTCCGGAAGATTTCAATACCTACGGCTCAAGAAGAGGAAACCATGAGGTTATGGTAAGAGGAACATTTGCCAATATAAGAATAAAAAATCTGCTGCTTGACCAAAAGGAAGGGGGCTATACAATACATTTTCCGACCGGAAAAGAAATGCCTATATACGATGCTGCACAGCTATATAAAAAAGAAAAAACTCCATTGATAATTCTTGCTGGTAAAGAATACGGCTCAGGAAGTTCCAGAGACTGGGCAGCAAAGGGCACCTATCTTCTGGGTATAAAGGCTGTTATTGCGAAGAGTTTTGAGAGAATTCATAGAAGTAATTTGATTGGTATGGGAGTTCTACCATTACAATTTAATCAGGGTGAAGGAATAGAGGAGCTGTGCATTAAAGGAAATGAGTTATTCAATATCGATGGGATATCCAAACCAAGACAAAAATTAAAAGTTGAGGTTATTGATAGCAGTACAAATATAAAATTAAGAGATTTTTATGTAATCGCAAGAATTGATACTCAATCTGAATTAGAGTATTATCTTAATGGTGGCATACTTCAGTACGCCCTTAAAAAAATTGCAAAGTTAAAGAGCTAAAACTCAAGTTGTTGTATAATAGTTTTTAGATGATTATATTCATTTATTGGTAAATTAAGAGGTTTGGGTTGTTTTTCGGTGTTTTTGTAACATCGGTTTGGTCACTGCACTATGTTATCTACTATTATTATATTATGATTATAATATGCAAGTTATACGAGGTTATTATTATAAAGGTAATTATGGAATGTAGAAAAGGTGCTGCTATTTTATTTTTTCAACCATATCGGAATCAATAATTATTATAACTCTACCCTCCTTTAATCTTTGTTTTGTTAATTCGCTCTGGAGCAGTATTTTTGCATCTTCATTTGATATCTCAATATCGGTTTCAATTAGTTTATCTTCTTTCATTGCGACTATTCTAAATGGCTTTTCACCGACTCTATCGAGATACTCATCGTAGTAAGGACTATCTGTATACTGAACTAAGCCCCACTTTGAGAAGTAATCGGGATCGATAAAATCCGCACCATATATCAGGTTATGATTTTCATCGTATACATGTGGTGCAACTGCTGATCGTTTGCCCAAACCCCTTGCATCAATTACGAGACCGGTAAAATCAGTTGTAAAAACATAATCTTTAAATTTCGGGAAATTATCAAGATCACTACCTACTGTAACTAAATATTTAATAAACCCCTTTGATCCATAAAAATGGTATCTCTGTACCACCTTCACATAGGTATCAAAGTATATTAAATCCTTTTTTTTAGTGCCTCTAAAAAAATCAACAATTTTCCTGTTAAGTTCCTTGTTGTCCAATAAAAGATCAGAAGCAGAGTGGAAGTTATCAATCCTAAGATATTTTAAAGCCTTAAAAAAATTCTTCATAAGATCAAAATTTGCATCTGTAACAGCTTTATACTGCCATTCGTTGAGGTTTCCTTCTTTCTGAGGTACAATATTCCCGTAACCATAAACAGTTAAGACTCCATTCGGCCAATCGATATCGGCAGTCACCCTTTTGGCTTCTTCATCAGCATAAATAAAGTTCGATGCAAAGACTAGTGCTAACATAAGAAAAATGCATATTTTTAATCTTTCCATTTTTTTAATATGTACCTTTTTCCAATAGCTTTCGTACCCATGTTTAATATCAAAATTAATTCATCATTAATATCGGGATAAATTGTAATATCTTTCAACTTATTAACAGAAAAAAAATCAAATCCGCAGACTCTTTTATCACTACCAAGGCTTAGATTGTCCATATCAGCTTCTTTTATTAAAAAAGTGGGCTGTATAAGGTGTCTTCCATCATAAGAAATGCTCTCTACTAAAAATAGAAATTCAAAAGAAACAACCCTAATTCTTAATTCTTCTTTTAACTCCCGTTTAACACACCCATCTAATGTTTCCCCGATTTCTATTCCACCTCCGGGAAGCAACCAGTAACTTTTATCATATTTACAGTGTTTTACAAGAAGGAGTTTATTGTCTTTAATAATAATGGCAGCAATACGAATCCTCAAACTATTTATCCTGTTTAAAACAGATTAATTATTTGTAAACACAAATAATAATAATTTGTTTAAATTTTAGAAAACTATCCAATTTTATTTTAAGACACTACCAATACCTTTATGATATTTAAAATATATTCTAATATCGTAGCTGTCAAATTAGCTGATACTTAATTCATAATATTTTTTCATTAAAATACAAAAATTCACGGTTAAACCTCGTACGGCGAATAAACCATATAAGGTTTTTATTATAATTGAAAGTACAATTGTCTGTTGTTTTACTGATATTTTTTTCTTATATTAGGAAAGTTAAAAAGATTGAATACAGTTATGAGGAAAGGCTATGATAAATGGTATTCAGCACATAGGAATTGGTGTAAGTGATAGGGATGCATCTTACAGATTTTACAATAATGCTATGGATTTTTCAGTTCCATTAAGTAAAAATACTGGAAACTGTACTGGTATGCTTCCTGTAATTGAACATGATGAAGAAAGAAATGTAGTCATTGCTCTTAATCCCTATGGAGGAGGATTGATAGAGATATTTCAATATATAACCAAAAACCCCGTTCCTCCTAAAGAATACGATTTCAGCTCAAATGGATACCTTTTTTTCGGTCTTAAGGTTAAGAATATAAAAGCTTCTATAGAAATTATTAAAAACTATGGAGGAGAAATTATTACCGGCTCCAATAATTCAGATAAACTTGAATTTGCGGTAAAAGACTTTACTCCAATGAAAAGTTCAGGTTGGAAAACAGCCATTTTCAGAGATGTCGACGGTATTTATGGTATACTTCTCGAGTATCCTGAAAGTAGCATTGGTTATGGCAATGGAAGGCCCCGAATTGGAGGGGTGGAATATGTAGCCATAGGTGTTTCTAACCTTGAGACTTCCATGGAATTTTATACAAACGTTATAGGTTATAGAAAGATTTTATATAGGGCAGAAGGAAACTTTCCGGAATGGGATGTTCTCTTCGGAAAAGGTAGAAAGATGAAGAGAGTTCTTCTCATGAGGGACAGAAAACCTGACGGTGTTTTTAAACATTTCCTAAGAGGCGGAATGATTGAGCTTATTGAAGTGGAGGGGAATAATGGAAAACATATATACGAAGGTAGAAAATGGGGAGACATAGGATTTATGGAACTTTGCTTTGACGTAACAGATATCGATAAAACCCTCAAAGATGTAACCAGCAAAGGTGCTAAAATTATTGTTCCACCCTATAAGCAGGATATGGGAATGAATACCCACGCTACTTTTGCTTACATAAAAGACCCTGATGGATCAATGCTTGAATTTGCAAATGTTCATCGACTGCCTGTTCCTTATTTTTTTATAAGAACACTTGTCAATCCACCAATTATTCACTTTGCTAAAAAAATTGGGATAATTAAATAGACTGATATAAGACATCCGTATTTCATTTTGTTCCATTATTACAGGCCACATTTTATCAATGAAATTTGGATTGGAAATATGGAATGCTTCACTTCGCTCGCAATGACATCGGTGGGGGGAAACAAAACTATACTGAAAGAGCCTGTTTCATTCGTTTAATTCCCTCAACAATATTCTCCATTGAAGTAGCAAAGGATATTCTTATATACCCGTCTACTCC